>CACHNP010000031.1 GCA_902581285.1 uncultured Gammaproteobacteria bacterium
TAACTGATCAGCGGTTTTTTTTATCGCCAGAAAAAATAAAAGATGAAATAGCATCTCAGAATTAAACCACTTTCTATACCCAAGCGATTGAGCAGTAACTTGCGTATTATAAAACTGGCGATAATGATGTATTCAGACAGTATCTAAAAACGAAACGAGTTGCCGTTGCACGTCATCAACACTACCCTCTCCTGAAATGGCGGCATAGACGGCTTCGCCAGCCTTTCGCTGAGCCTGATTTTCACAATAGAAATCCACTAACGGTTTAATTAAGCCATGATACAATTGCAATCTCTTCAATACTGTTTCCGGCTTATCATCCTCACGTTGAAGCAACGGCTCACCAGTCACATCGTCCACGCCACTCTGCTTAGGAGGATTCGTATCCACATGATACACACGCCCCGATGGCAAATGAACCCTGCGCCCCTGCATGCGACCAACAATCATATCATCAGATACCTTCAGCTCTATCACGGCATTAATTTTTACTCCAGCATCACATAAAGCTTGTGCCTGCGCCAATGTACGAGGAAACCCATCTAGCAAAAACCCTCTTGAACAATCGACTTGACTAATTCTGGCTTTAACCAACGCGACCATAATGTCATCTGATACTAAATCACCCCGAGAAAGAACTTCTTCCACTTGTTTACCCAAATCACTTTTCTCAGCAATTGACGCACGCAGCATATCACCAGTTGAAATTTTCGGAATGCCATAATGCTCACATAAACGAGTCGCCTGCGTTCCTTTACCTGCGCCAGGAGGCCCTAAAATTATAATTTTCATGTATCACTCCTCAAGTCATTCATAAAATCGACTACACCATACCATGACGACAACATCAACGCCAGACCAAATATCAAGCGACGGACAAACCTAATATAAAACAATATATTATAAAAATTCTTTAAAATAACAAGGCAACAAAATAAACCAATCGCCTACTTAGGCTCAGGAGACAAACGCAACCGGGTTACCATATTACGCGAAACCTCTAAAACCTCAATACGATACCCTTTGAGCTTTAAACAAACCGGTGATCCCGGAATCATTTCCAGGTATTCAATCACCAAACCACTCAGCGTCACTGCAGTTGACGTTGAAAAATCAGCCCCCAACATCCTGTCGAGATCCAATAAATTAATATCACCAGACACGACAACACCGCCACGAATTTTCTTATAATAACCCTGGTTCCCCGCAGGCACACCAGAGACAAACTCAGATAAAATTTCATCAACCATATCCTGTAAGGTGACCAACCCCAAAAAAGTACCGTGCTCATCAACCACCACTGCCATTTTATACCGTTCTTTTTGAAATAAAACCAGTTGACGACTGACCTCTGCTTCACAAGGCACAAACGGCAAATCATCCGCCAATAAAGATAAATCGCTGACATTCGCAACTGTACCCATAGCAAGGTGACTCAATGCTTTTTTCACATTCAAAACCTTTTCAATTTGGTTGATATCACCATTAAAAATGGGCAAATAAGAATAAGAACAATTGAATAAGCTAGAACAAACCGTTTTCCAATCTTGCTGCAAATCCAAAGCGACAATCAGTGATTTTGGCACCATCACATGCTCAATCGTCACCTTTTCAAGATCAAGCACACGTAACAACATACCCTGATAATTCTTTCTGAACCTACCTGAAACTTGACTAAGTAATGTTTTTATTTCTTCAATTGATAAAGTATCTGAACTTGCAAAAAATTTCCTAACACCAAAAATAGATAAAAGAAAATTCGCAACCAGATTAACCAACCAAACTAAAGGGTAAAATAACCTCAGCAGATTAACCATGATGGACGAATACGCATTCGAAATTGTTTCCGGATACAAAGCTGCAAAAGTTTTAGGTGCGGTTTCTGCAAAAATCAAAACAACCACCGTCATGATAAAAGAGCCGAATAAAACTCCCATATCACCTAAATAATGCTGAGCCAGGATGGTAGCAACAGCTGAAGCACAGATGTTGGCAAATGTGTTACCCAAAAGAATCGTACCCAACAAACGATCAGGTCTATTCAATAACGACTCTATGCGCTTAGCCCTCCTATCACCCGCCTGAGCACGATGACGTAAGCGATAACGGTTTAATGACATAATCCCAGTTTCAGCACTAGAAAAAAAACCCGAAATCAAAATCAAGACGACTAACAAACACCAAAAAAAAGAAACCGATTCCATCTATTGTAGCTCCATTATTAGAGGCCGCGCGTCACTTACCCAGAAAAGTATTTAAAGCGCTACGTTCCTAAAGCTTAACACAGCATAATAAGGAGGCAAAACGGTGTACAAAATATTTAACTAATTGATGAATTGCTTGTCTCAAATAGTTAGTTATAATGCATATACAGAAAGAGAAAATCATCATCAATAAGGGCAAACTATGTTTAACACACTCAGCGAACGCTTCGTTAATACCTTAGATTCAATCAGATCTAAAAAATTAAGCGAAAAAAACATGAAATCCACACTGAAGGATATCAGGAAAGCGCTGATTGATGCCGATGTCGCTATCCCAGTGATCCAAAAATTCATTAAAAACGTGAAAAAGCAAGCAATTGGGCAAGATATAATCAAAAAAACAAATTCCGGCCAAACCTTAATCAAAATTGTGAATGATGAGCTCATTAAAGTACTTGGGGAAAATACAAGCCCGCTTAATTTAAAGACCGCGCCACCTGCGGTGTTTCTTATGGCCGGACTTCAAGGATCAGGAAAAACAACCACTGTGGCTAAACTTGCTCTACTGCTAAAAGAAACCATGGATAAAAAGGTTCTAATTACCTCGGCAGATATCTATCGACCAGCAGCAATAGAGCAGTTAAAAACACTTTCCGAACAAGTTGATGTCGATCTTTTCCCGAGCACCACAAAGCAAAAGCCTACTGATATTGCACGAGAAGCTATTAAAGAGGCCACAAAAAAATCTCATGACGTCGTCATTATTGATACAGCCGGGCGCAACCACATTGATTCGGAGCTCATGAATGAAATAAAAGAGCTTAGCAAAGTCGCCAAACCAATAGAGACCCTCCTTGTGGTCGACAGCATGATGGGGCAAGATGCTGCGAATGTCGCTAAAGAATTTAATGATGCACTTGAGATTACCGGCATGGTATTAACCAAAACTGACGGTGACGCAAGAGGTGGAGCCGCTCTTTCAATGAGCATAATCACCGAAAAACCCATCAAATTCATTGGTACTGGTGAAAAAATAGATGCCCTTGAAACGTTTCATCCAGACCGAATTGCCTCACGAATTTTAGGCAAAGGAGATATTGTCAGCCTTGTCGAAGAAGCGGAGCGCAAGATTGATCAAAAAGAAGCCGAAAAACTGTCAAGAAAATTACAAAAAGGACTTGGCTTTACATTAAGTGATTTTTTATCCCAGCTACAACAAATGAAAAAAATGGGCGGGATGGAAGAAATACTCAAAAAAATTCCAGGCGGAGCCAATATGCCAGCCGCATCGAAAATAATGGATGATACCTCTCTAAAAAAATTCGAAGCCATTATTAATTCAATGACCTTGAAAGAAAGAACACGCCCCACATTACTGAACCCTTCACGCAAAAAACGTATTGCTTTAGGGTCAGGAACTCAAGCAGCAGACGTCAATAACATGCTGAAAAAATACGAAAAAATGAAAAAAACCATGCGTCAAATGAGCGGAAACAAAATGGCTAAACGACTCAGTAAAATGAAAGATCAAATTCCACCGGAACTACTAGATCAGATGCCATCAGATTAGTAAAAAACAAAAAAATGTGCTGTAAGGCTTCCAATATGATGATAATACGCGTAGAATTGCGATCTTTAGATAAAAAGACGTAAAATTATATTATTAAGAAAAGGTTGGAAATAAACTATGATAGTAATACGCCTAAGCCGCACAGGAAGAAAAAAACTCCCCGTTTATCATGTTGTTGTAGCAGACTCACGCTCTCCAAGAGACGGTCGTCGCATCGAACAAATAGGATGCTACAAACCACTTGCACGAGGCAAAGAGACCTGCCTAGAACTAAACGTAGAACGTCATGACTATTGGCTAAGTAAAGGTGCGCAGCCGTCTGACAGGGTCAAATATTTATATAAAAATCTCGATAAACTTTCATCTGTTGTCAACCCAACGCGAGCTCAAGTAAAAAAAGAGCAAGCATCTGCTGCTAGTAACGCGAAGCCGACCGCTAAAAAAGACGAGACCACGGAAGAAAAAGAAGCTTAAAGCGAATCAAGCGAAATACACCAGAGAAACAAGCTTTTGGAAAGTCACAGAGAACAAGACATAATTTCGATCGCGAAAATTGGGAGAACTTTTGGAGTCAAGGGCCAACTCCATTTGTACCCCGTTGACAACATTGACTTACCTAAAAAGCTACCCTCAGCCTATATATCGAGCAAATCAGGCTGGGTTAAACACGATATTGAAAACACCCGCCCCCACAAAAAGACAACGTTTGTGTTCAAAATCGCTGGTGTCGATTCGCCAGAAGAGGCGAGACGCTTCACTAACCAATACATCGGCATCTTACGCAGCGAACTACCCGACTTACCAGACGGGGAGTATTACCACTTCGATTTAATAGGCTTGGAAGTCACCAATTTATCACAGCAACAGCTCGGCGTGATAGACCACATTATGGTAACCGGTGCCAACGATGTCCTGTGTCTCAAAAACGACTTCAGTGAGCGACTCATCCCATACACACCCCAGATAATAAAAGATGTAAACCTAGCTAAACAGACCATGTTAGTGGACTGGGACATAAATAACGACTAGTGACCTACCAATCTCATGAACATTGACATCATCAGCCTATTTCCCGATATATTTGACGCATTAAACTCAGGCGTGTGCTCACGAGCACTAAAACAAGGCCAAATGACGATCGAAAAATGGAACCCTCGTGATTTCACTAACGACAAACACCAAAAAATTGATGACCGACCTTATGGTGGTGGGCCAGGAATGATAATGAGCTACGAACCTCTCGCCGAGACGCTCAAGCAAATCAGTACCAAAAGACTAAACACGCACACGATCTTTGTCACACCACAGGGAAAGCCACTCACCCAAAAAACAATAAAGTCACTCTCAAATAAAAAGCAAATTACACTCATTTCTGGTCGCTACGCAGGGATTGATCAACGGGTCATCGACGAGTTTGTCGACGAAGAATATTCCGTAGGTGACTACATACTCTCAGGCGGAGAAATACCAAGCTTACTTATCATTGATGCCATCGCTCGCCTTCTGCCAGGCACACTTGGCAACAGCGAATCCCCTGAACAAGACTCTTTTAGTAACGGCCTGCTGGCGGGGCCATATTACACCCGCCCAGAAACGGTCAACGCCCAGCAAAATGTACCTAACGTATTGATTTCTGGAAACCACCAAGAAATTAATGCATGGAGAAACAAAGAATCTTTAAGAAAAACTTGGCAAAACCGCCCAGATCTGCTAAAAAGACTGATTCTAGATGAGACATCCAGAAAGCAATTAAACGATATCATTAACGAAGAAACTTCGTCAAAAAAGGATAGCAAATAATGAACAAAATCATACAAGATCTCGAACAAGAGGAAAAAGACAAAAAACAAATTCCAAACATCGAGCCAGGTGATACTGTCGCAGTGCACCAGAAAATTTCAGAAGGTGGAAGAGAACGTATCCAGATATTTGAGGGTGTTGTAATTGCAAAACGAAATGGCGGCTTAACAAGAAGCAGAATCACTGTGCGAAAAATGTCTGGTAACACCGCTGTTGAAAAGGTTTTCCCATTGTATAGCCCCCTCAATGTAGAGTTCAAGGTAAAAAGAAAAGGTCATGTCAGACGAGCAAAGTTGTACTACCTAAGAGACCTACAAGGTAAAAAAGCGCGTATCAAAGAACGTCGAGTCACCGAAAAATAAACCAACACTCTCGCATAAATCACATTTACGAGTCATTTTAAGCTGCTGTTGACAACAGTCAACAGCAGCTTTTTATTAATAGAAAAAAGTCTAAACCAGCAAAATAAAGCGTATTCTAACTCACACCCAATCTTGGGATATCGCCTTATTTAATTTTCGCTTAATATTACACTGATAAAATAATCACAAAACCGAGATAAAATTATGAAAAGAAGAAGAAACACACCCGAGGCAACTTCAGCTGAAAAAGACAATCACCGTCAAAGAATAACGCGTGCATTTGCTAATTTAAATATCACTCAACCAAGGGAGTTTCAATTTTTTTTACGGGTGTGGGGGCAATCTCTCCAATACGCGCCGAGTATGGTTAAACAAGACGAAAACATGGTGTTACTGGCTTTACAGACGGATAGCAGTGCAATTCGCTACGCTGATCCCTCTTTATTAAATAGCACATCATTCTTTAAAGCGGCATGCTCAATGAGCCCGCAGCACAGTGAACATATTGGTAAAGAATTGCGTGTAAACACGAACGCGATTAAACAGATCATAGCTCACGTGCCTGCCAGCTTCATTTACCTTAATGAAAATATCAAAGCAAATCAAAGTGTGGTAAAGTTTGCGCTAACACACAGCACAGATGATAAAAGCACAGAAAGCCTATCCCCACAAACACCTCATCTTATTTTCAATATCTTACCCTACCTAAACCAAATTGAGCTCAATAAACTTTCTACTCTAATGTATGTAACTCAACTCATGCACACAATACACGAAAGCAACCACTGGCTCAACAACACAGTCTACCCCTTCCAAACTGGACGTGAACGATTAAAATCCGCCATTCTGGCTACCACGAGATTCAACCCCAATCAACAAAGAAAATTCCTCCAATTTAAACACAGCGCAGAGTTCGCAGCAGAGCAACAACATACGGCACCCCAGCCCTCGCCGTATTTACGAAACAAAATGATAAAGTTAGCTAGAACCGCCTTTATAGAAAGTTTGCAATCACAAGGTAGCGCAACCACAATTAAATTTATTCGTGACCACGAATTATCACAAATGAACACACTAAAATCATCAGGGCCTAAAATACCACTGCAAGAACAATCCGTGATCTGCAACACACATCGCTTGAGCCTGATATTTGCGATCGACAATCTAATTCACGGAAAAAAACACTACACTGATGACGCTAAATTAATACTAGAACAAGAATGGAGCGACAGTTTTAACCGCGCTGTATTTGAGCCAAAAAAGGGCCAGTCACTCAAAAATTACCTAACAAGACAATAGAATTTTTAAGATGATCAGAATAAAACAATCGCACTGAGAAACTAGCCAACCTACTCGGAAAAATTATTCGCCGTCAATCCATGGCTCAAACAATCTTTGAGACAAAATAATCACGCGTTCCTTGTGACACAATAGTTTCACTCAATCGTGTCAATGCATGCATGTAAGCTGCAACACGCATATCGACATCATGGCGATCCTTCAATTTCATTACAAACCAAAATTCTCTAGCCATGATCTCTTGCAAACGTCGATGCACTTCTGATAAATCCCAATAAAAACCACTGTTGTTCTGTGCCCATTCAAAATAACTCACTGTCACCCCACCCGCATTGGCCAAAATATCAGGGATAACCAAGCAGTCATTAGCCTTTAAAATTGCATCCGCTTCAGTGGTTACCGGGCCATTCGCCAACTCTAATATGATCGACGCTTTAACACGACCCGCATTCTGTTTTGTGATTACATTTTCTAGCGCAGCTGGAACCAAAATATCCACATCGAGTTCGAGTAACTGCTCGTTTGTTATGTTATCTGCGTCCACCATCTCACAAACCGCACCAGTGCAATAAACCGCCTTGACTCTTTTAGATTGCAGCTTTTCCTGAACAATACTCGGAATGTGCAATCCATCGGTTTTATAAACACCGCCACCAGAATCGCTCACAGCCACCACTTGATAGCCGTCTGCGTGTAACAGTCGAGCAATGTGCTGGCCCGCATTTCCAAATCCTTGCACAGCAACGCGCTTTTTGGAGGGATCCCAGTTGTGCATTCTCTCCAGTTCTTTTATACAATAGTAACCACCTCGAGCAGTCGCATCTTCGCGACCCAGACTACCGCCCATTGATATTGGCTTACCCGTGATAACCGCCGGCGTGTACTCTCGTCTAATTTTAGAATACTCATCCATCATCCAGCCCATTATCATAGGGTTAGTATAAACATCCGGAGCTGGGATATCTTTTTTAGGACCAATAGCGTCGTACACATGTTGAATGTAACCTCGACTCAGCCGCTCAACCTCCATCTTAGACAATAACTTTGGATTGACACAGACCCCGCCTTTTCCGCCGCCCAAAGGTATACCTACAACCGCACACTTTATCGTCATCCAAAAAGCGAGTGTTTTTACTTCGTCCATTGACACATTCGGGTGAAAACGTATCCCACCTTTAGCGGGCCCCCTAGTAACGTTGTGTCGCACTCGAAAACCTTTAAAAATTTTTTGTGAACCGTCATCCATACGGACAGGAATACTAACCTCAACCGCACTACGTGGATTTTTAAGTCGAGAAATCACCTCCGTATCGAGCTGTAATCGATCAGCTGCCACATCCAAAGTCACCAATGCTTGTTCAAACAAAGAATCCACCATAACCCCCTAATGTAATAAAAAAAACATACTGCAGCTTAACATAGCGAGAAAACAGAAATCAAATAAAAGGCGCCTGACAAAAAGACTGGAATGGGTATAAAAAAACGACGCAAATGGGCCACATATGCGTCGTCTGTATCTAGTAATCCCTTTCGAACATCCCCCGTAAAAGATACGATCACTTACACTAGATCTTTATTCAAAGTCAGTTTAACAAACCACTATTAACTAATTCTTAAATTCTCAAAAAAAATTTACCTTTATCATAATAGTGCTATAATGGTAGCACAATAGACAAGCAGCAATAACAAAGAAAACCCATGAGTGATCAAAAAAAATTCACAATAACCAATAAAAGTACAACCCAACCCTCAACAAAAAGCGATTCTAACAGTATAGATAAACAGATCGCATACTTCACACCATTGAATGAATTTAGAACGATTGAAGTCAGTGGCGCAGACGCAAACAACTTCCTCCAAAGTCAATTCACACTCGACATCACCGCAATTCCTGAGAATCATTGTAGCTACGGCGCCTATTGTGATGCGAAAGGTAAAGTGCAACACACACTGCACGTGCTCAAGCAAGATGAACATTTTTTAATTCTCTGCAATACCGATAATATCACCCCACTACTAAAAACGTTGAAAAAATACGCACTTTTTTCTAAAGTGTGCCTCAAGCCATCTGAACAGACGCATTTTTTCGGCTTAATTAATGCACCTGCAAACATGCCGATTCAAAATAATGTCATAGAATGGAAACTGTCACACACCCTATCAATTTTTCAAGCAGACACAATCGATCTAGAAAAACTAAAAGAGAAATTCAAAACGTATCACTTCCAAAAAACAAACGATAACGCTTTTAAGTATGCCAAAATAAAGCAAAAAATAGTCAGCATACACTCCAATACTAGAAACCAGTTTACTCCACACATGCTAGGAATGAACAAACATAACGGATTGTGTTTCACTAAAGGTTGTTACTTAGGACAAGAGGTAATTGCCAGAACCGAACACTTGGGTAAAGCCAAACGCGAGATGGCAACTATACACTGGAAAAAAATTGAAACCAGCGAAATAGGCGACCCTCTGCTAGATAGTGATAAAAAAGTAATTGGAATACTGCTCGATTTTTGCGATAGCGAAAATCAACACGGTATCGGCTTAGTTTGCATAAAAAAAGGATATGATCATAAGCAGCTATTTTTAAATAACCAAGCAATCACCTCAATAAAAACCTAAGCATCAAAGGCATTTAATAATACCAAACGAAAGCTAGACAAGATCGACACTGCCATAGCCAGCATGATCCACTTGATCAATCAGTAACCTTGATTTGGAAACCGAATCCAAATTTCGTAAACGTTGACGAGTATGTAACAAGCTTTCTTGTTTCATTTCACGAGCCACACCCAGCACGTGCGACTTTAATACGTCTCTCTCATCGCAGAATCCCAGCAAGCAACCTGGAAATGTCAGTAAAAAGATACCACAGACTGTGTAATACATTCCACCAGCAGCCAGACGCCACAAATTGATACAAGCAGTGGCATGATCATTCTGAGATTCTTTTACCAGCGGAAAAAAACGAAGGTCAAGCTCAACTGACGAAGCATTCTTTGCAAATTGACTCTCATCACATTGAATTGCTCCTAGCCAGAGAAAAAGGCTCACAAAGAAAGCTAAAATCGCAGCACCACCCGAAATTAATAACGCCCCCTTGGCAAATGCCACACTCGAATAACGACAACAAAGGTAATAACGCAATTCCATTGCCTCACGCCCATTTTCGTGCATCCACGCAGCGTAGACTCTTCCGGGTGAAGCGGGACTTTGTAAGGTGTAATGAGGAGGCAACTTCACCAAATCGGCATTAGGTTGTCTTCGTGCTTCGAATCTAATAAAAGTCAACTTGTACAATTGGGTTTTGATATCCGACAACACAGCCGAAAACACAATGCCCGCACGATATTGCGTCAAGTGATCTCTTATAATGCTAACAGCAACCGCATTAAAATCACGGCTGACACAAGCACACCGCTGCAAAAGATCTAAAAATTGGGGAGCAATATAAAACTCCAATATCAGGTACCAAAGGTCATTCGGCAATCTAGGCAATACCGCTTCGGCTTCTTCAACAAGTGCGCTGTAATGAGCTCTGTTCCCCTGATATGGCAATAGTGACCTCTCTGTTTACGTCGAATACAAAATAGATAATAATAATTTAAGTATCATCCATCTTACCAAAAAATCACCAATTAATACAAGACGACATTCACCCGAATACTTGAGAGACCGGGTAGGAAATAAAATAAAATATATTTTTATTAATTATTATTTAATTTTTTTGCCGCATAACAGCTCAGCTAGTACTCTATTATTTTTATCATGAGTTTAAAGAAACTGAATCTGCGTGTTCGTTTTTACTGCCAAAACCACGTCAGAATTAAGGAATCAGATCAAGCTTTTTATCATTATTGGTAACAAAAGCATCGCCCTGCTTGAGCACAGGAACATAGTGTTCAAATAGCAAACCGTAACAATTTTGGTGACTAACGCACCCATCAGAAGCGCTTCTTGTGAAAACCTGAATTATGCCTGTCATTTGCCCCCATTATTGCGACTCACCCCAGGACTCACTCACCGTGTAATTGCAATACTAACCCTAACCATTCTAAACAGTTTAACTAGCACCACAGAAGGCGTCTCAAATTTTCATATTACATTGCCGTCTCTATACCGCTATTCCGTTCAATTTAACGATAGGTAGTCAACATCCTCCGGGTTTTCGACATCGATATCCATTCGTTCTGCATCTGGAGCGTCCGAATTTTGCCATAATATGGATATACTCGACAAAAGATCATGCACGGTTGAAAAAGTCGGCGAGGTTGCTATTGTATCCCCACTCTCGGAATCGTAATCAGGGCCACGCTCAACGTTATCTGAATTAACTGACCCAGTCGTCACTTGCTCTGCTTGAGTTCCCACCGCACCGTAATTATTGCCGACAGATAATAATGACTCACTAGCGGTTGCAGACGATGCCTGATTTGACTTAAAGCAACGCACCAAACAATTAAACAAGCAGACAGCCAATACAGCTAGACCAGTAGTAATAACGATATCTTCAGTCGTTCCCCAGACAGGCTCGGGGCAAGTGGTGCGTTTAAGAAACGCTTTAACACATTGATGACCGGCACCGTTGTCAGCACCGGCGACCGAATTCCATTTGCGATGAAAACCTGCAAAATACCCCGGACAGTCCTGCGCACTTGTATACCACGAGGGTGGACTACAAATATCTTGATAAAAGCCTGAAAACCAACTGAAGCGTTCACACTCACTGCGAGGCTCAGATTGGCATTCCTTATTCGACTTAGTCAACATCGGGCAGGCTTTCATTACATTAGCCCAGGTAGCATCTGTTTTATCATCTGGCAAACTTAGGGTGTTACAATAACTAGGGGTGTCATAACAATCCCATGGGTAGCTATCATCGCAATAGCGTTGCCCAACCGTTTTAAATATAATCGAGCCCGCTTGTGCACTATTTACCATAGAAAGAGCTAGCCATGCCGCCATATATATTGCCTGTGTTTGAATATCTTGTCTCATTATTACCTACCTTATCATACTCTGTTATGTTTACTATTAGACTCTATCTTGCAGAGCCCGCTCAGCCGAACTATCCTTTCCTCGATTACTAAGAATGTTACTACACATTCATTGTATTTATAAGATAACCATTTTAAAAATATTGTTTAATATAATGAACAATTAGCGTTCTAGCACCATCTTATCTCGGAGCATTAGCACACCTCATACTAACTACAAAAACTTTGATAAAAATAAACCATAAAAAGCCCGTAGTGACTTGCTTGGTTACCTGTTTGGATATCATGATTAAGAATATGACTCAGGAAAATGATAACGTTGCTGATATTCAGAAGACGAATTAATGAGCTTGAAACTTCACGTGAGCGGTGGATTATATAGAAAAGAACTAGAACCTCGCACCACCACAACATAGAAAAAATAAAAGCATTCATATTCCCTTAATATCACGGGAGTAGAATTCACAGAAAAAAGTAAAAGAGAAATTATAAAATAAAATACGGAGAAATAGAGAATGCCAAATCAATCAACGCCACTTCTTCGAAACTGGAAAAGATGTTACCAAACAGACGTTATCACACACTCTGAACCAAGCAATAAAAATAGATGCCCACGATTTTTGACACCGAGGACGCTGTCAGACGATTGCCATGGAATGCTTTTTAGCATGATAGTCACAGGTTCGCTACTCTCGTTTCTTGCCTTCTGCAGCCACGAACACACACACAATCAGACCATCACCAATCACACCGCATCGAATCACACAGCAATACCAGCCGAGCCTAATGGTCGACCGATTCTAATCAGCCTTGCGATCTTGTGTTTATTGATCCCCTGTTACGTATACGCGCAAATGCAAGCTCAGAAAGCATGCTATTCAAGTGACAGCACCTCATCACAATTGAGTGTCTAACTGATCCAGTGATTGGATATAAGACAGCATACTTATAACTTAAAATCCACACCAGAATCCAGGTCTGAGTCAAAAGTAAGCGGCTTAAACAAAGCGCCCGCTATGGTCACGATGGCTTTCAAGCAACTGCCTAACGTTAAGAAAAAATCATTACTCGCTTTAGTAAAACACGACTCATCACCAATATGGGTCTTGTGGTAATCCGCTATGCTTTCCTCGATCGTATTAAACTCTTTTTGCAGGCACGCAGTTTCTTTATTGCGTTCCTTTATATTACCGAGATCGGCTCTTGATCTGTCATCCTGCTGCTCTTGATTCAAGTCGCCGTCAATATTCATTTTAATGATTTGCTGCTTTACCTGCTCAATACGCTGATTTGCCTCACGCATAATCTCATCTCGATCTTTAATCTCTTCTTCTTTTGATCTTAAAACGTACTCCACGCCAGCCTCATAATCAGGCGCCTCATAATCAGGCGCCTTATAATCCGGCACATACTTACCCTCTAAATACCCCATTAGTTCTTTTTTATTCTCATCAGCATGAACAAACCGAGCCAAAGCACTCCAACGAAACTGACGCTCCTGAACCGGGTCTTCCTGTATTGCTTTATCATTTAGTTGAATGTTTTTAATGTATTCATCAACAAACTCTTTTTTTGCAGCCAGAATTGTCTCAGGATTTGCCGCTAGGCTTTTGATATCAGGTCTATCTTTAACTGTCTCTTTAAATATAGTAGAACTCAGTTGTTCTGTACCCTGATTTAGTTTTGCGGACATTTTCGAATACTTTGCTAAATCATGCTGATTGAACTTACTCACTGAGCGCCCCGAAGACATCTCAACAACAGCATCTTTTATCCATTTAGGTTGTGTCATATACGTACCATGGTTAAAAATATTCATCCATTTTATAATTTACAATTGCAACATTCAAAAAACACCACGCATCAAAACAACAAACTAAGCGATGCCCCAACAAAAGTCGGATAAAAAAGCCACTTTGTTCTATCTTTTCGGTGGTTTGACCACAACCGCAACACCCGCACCCAAGCGACGTGTATCAGCGAAGCCATAGCGATCACAAGTTGTCAAATTATCATCTTTACAATCTTGTTGCACCGTTTGTAGAGAACCAATCGTGCGACTCGATGTCACCTTGTGCCCCATCAAGCGCAACAGTCTTAAGGTATCCGGACTCACTCCCTGTTCGTACTTCATCTCATCAGGAAATAATTGACTGTGAATATGCGGCATCTCCGTGGCAGTTGCCAGATCCATTTGATAATTGATTCGATTCAGTATCAATTGGAATACCGCAGTAATGATATTGGATCCGCCTGGGCTGCCAGTTGCCATCCAAGCACGCTTATTATGTACAATAATCGTTGGCACCATGGAACTGAGCGGTCGCTTACCTCCTGCCACCTCATTTATTTTTCCCTGAACCAAGCCATACGAGTTTTTTTCACCTGGTTTCAAGGCAAAATCATCCATGGTGTTGTTAAGCAAAATACCAGTTCCTGACACCGTTAAACCCGAGCCGAAAGAATGATTCAGCGAGTAGGTGTTCGAGACCATATTCCCCCATTTATCCACTACTGAGAATTGTGTTGTATTAACACCCTCTTGACCACTTAATGCTGAATCGGAAATTTGTACACTTGGTGTGTGTTTTTGAGAATTAATACGATTTAAAATACTTTGAATATGTTGGCCTGATACTAAATATTGTAAATGCTTTTTCTGCGTATCAGAAAGATAAGCACTATCAGCCATGTGACTATTACGATCGTTATAAACGTAATTCATCATCTCAGTTAACAGATGGTACTCTTGTGCTGTATTTTGTTGAATGTTTTTATGATCAAATTTATATTTCCCAGTAGAAACCAATTTTAATAATTCCACCAACACCCGGCCACTGGCGGGCTCAGGTGGTGTATAAACCCTGTAACCATTGTAATTAACTTCTAATGGTGTACGCTCAATAACCTTGTAATCACGGAGATCTGCCATGGTCATTTTGCCGCCATGTTCTTTGCTATCGCTTACGATCTTCTCTGCTAATTTGCCGTCATAAAAACTGTTGCAATTATCACTTATTTGTTTGAGTGTTTCAGCTAGATCAGGACGTTTCCACACATCCCCTACACGCAACCAACGCCCGTTTACTTTAAATTCTGCTGCTGTTACAGGGTCTGTTGAAAGCGTGTCTTTCGAGGCTTTAACCGCAGCAGCCAATCCTTGAGTGACTGTAATACCGTGTTCTGCCATCACGATCGCCGGTTCCATAACCTGAGCTAATGTTAACTTGCCTTTGTCTTTTTCTAATTTACATAAAGCCTTGACCGTACCTGGAACTCCGGCTGACAGGCGACTGCTTTTTGCTAACGTTTCATTGAGACTACCATCAGGATTCCAGAAGTCGGTTGGCTTTATCGCTTTGGGCGCAGATTCACGATAATCCCACACACTGGCTTTTTGTGCTTTTTGATCCCAAATTGTCATAAAGCCACCGCCACCTAATGCACCAGCACGTGGTAATGTCACCATTAATGCAAAACCTGTTGCTACTGCGGCGTCATATGCATTTCCGCCTTTCTGCAACATAACCTTTCCTATATTGGCCGCACGAGCCTCTTGCGCAACCACAACACCGTATTGACCGTGCAATGCGTGAAAGCGTGCCTGCGTCAAAAAAAGAGGAGCCGATTTTATTGTTTTTTGCTGCGCAACATTACCTGCGGCCGCATAATCTACTGCGTTATTTGAAGCTTGTTTCGCATAAGCTAAGCCACACAGCAATGACGATAACGTCAAGGTGAACATCATCATTGGTTTTTTTGCCACATAATTTTTTTTCATCATATCTCCTTGCTTGATGATTTAACACCGACTTTATTCGACAGTTATTATTGCGATTTTGTTGTTTTTGGCTTGTCTCCTAGCGAATTATTAGCGGCAAAAAGTAGGCCGCAAGAAGATAAACTCACCGCCATTCCTAGTAACGTCACCATAATAAAAACTCGACATATTCTCACTTTACTCATAACACTTAGCCTCAATAAAACCCAGAGATAATAATAGAATAACGGATTGAGGAGCGAAACAAAAGAGGTAGAAAATCACTGCATTCGGTAAGCTACAAAATACTACCCGCGAACACGTATTTCACTCAAGTGAGACTACGCTTTGGAAACAACACAATAACCGCGGGTACGATGACTGTCTGAGTCTTGGGTGTTCATCGCATCATACAGACGTGACACACTCACCCATATTGGTGCGTACTTATAACGCGACACATCCATAATTAAAACCGCATCATGGATTGGGTCATACGCTCCTAACGGCGAAATATGCCCGCCTCCTTTTTGCCCTAATGCTTTGCGGCCGTAATTGACAACAACATAGTGATGCTGTGTTTGCGGGCTTAAAAAAACCTCTTTTAGCATCTTTCTAAATTGATCCACCGAACTTGCAGAGGCATATTGCAATTTCACCTTTAAATTATATGTTCGGAGTATCTTGACTAACGTATCGAGCGTCATGCCATGATGTTGAATACGATCTTGGTCCACCTGATTTTGTTCTAGCTGCTTTGACGCAAAAGTAAATATATTATCCTGTGTGAAGTAACGATACGATTTATGATGACTCTCCTCCGGACGCTGCTTTGGATCTGTGATCAGGGCATTTAATACCATCACCGACGACGCGACGCCACAGTACGCTAAATTTTGTTGAGTCACAAAATAACGAGACAAGGTTAAAAACGGAGTTTTATTTGTTTGTAACGAATCAAGATAGGTTTGCCCCTGAGTACTTGCCAAGGTGACATTGTCACGAGGAACTTCATTGACCGTAGAGTGAGAACAACCAACAGCCAAAAACAAAGCACAAAGACCCAGACTTGTAAACAGAAACACTCGTTTGAATAGCGACAACATTTCAACCCCCAGCAGAAATTAAAATTGTGACAGAAAGACGATCATTTTTCTAGTCATCGAGCGGTTCTAGCAGAACCGGATGTCATTTAAGGCACAATCCTCACCGTGGTTGGTGACGATACCTGTGGTATTTTGTTTACCTGTTCATGAACGCTCAGCTTAGATAATAACAATTCCACCTGCGCTTTGATTTGACTTGGTGTTTCAACTCGCTGACTTTGAGTACCCAGCGCACAATTTAAATGAGTCAATATCATGTGACTCGACTTTTCATAACCGCCCCAATGTGACAGCACCGCCAAAAATGTCATGCCAAGACTGAATATATCCAATTTTAACAATACTATCATGGTATCACACATGACTTCCACCCGGTGGCGTAATGGATTATGCTCACTACTGATTGGCTCATCTTCTATACTCAGCAACCACAGTTCATTTACTAACTCGTACACAGCTTCCCTGTCTCTATGATAAGAATCATCAGTATGGTACTGATTATGCACAGACTGGAACAACGTTGTGAGACCAGTCGGAGAGGACGAGCTCTCACGCAGGGTATTCTGTAACTCCTCCTCATCCCATAACTCAACTGGTTTGATGATCGGGGTCATCAATGTCATACTATCTTCCAGACAAGCTGATAAATCATCTGGGTTTTTTTTACCACGCAAGTTCACTGCTGCGCCAAAATCAGAGTACTTCACACACATACCGCCAGACTGCCCAATTAAAATATTATCGGGCTTAATATCTCGATGACAGACTTCTTGATCGTATAAAAATGCCAAACCATCACAAAGCTGATTAATGATGAATCTTGCGGTAGGTAAAGATAGGTTGCGTCCCTGCTTTGCCAAGTACTCAGACAACGTAAAATCACAATTTTCAAGAAAAATGAAACCAATGTTGTGCTTCACCTCACAACCGAAATACCCAACCACAGCAGAATGGCTAGGCAGTGATTTCAACACAGCTATTTCACTGTAAAAAGCACTGTCATGCGAAACCGAGTTCATTGATTGCTTCATTCGCTTACGAACAATTGCCCCCCCAGAAAACGACCCTCGCTCAACAACCGCATAAGCGCCCTCACCAATTTTAACCCAATTGTCTATGTCATCATCACGTAATGCAGTGCCAAAAAATCTTTGTTTTATCATTGTATTATTGATAACCGTTATCATTCAGTTTTGATTCTGCCAAGATATTACCATTTTTTTATTAAGCTTGTATTAAAAAATAAGGCAATATCAGCAAGATACAGGGTAAAGAAAAATGAGCGAATGGACTTTTGTCAGGTGCTTTAACTCACTGCGCTTTGGCTGACGTTCGATAGAACAAAATAAGACAGGTTACACAGCCACAGGTGACGAAACTGATGCCCATCCCTATCATCAACAACGTGTCATGATACAAATACCCATGCAAAATAGTAAATAGCTGGATGACATTAAAGCCTAAAAAAGTCAGGAACGACACGCCTTCAGACTGCTTGGTTCGAACCAATTGAATAATTTGTGGCACAAACAAGGCGGCATTAATAAACATCCCACAACCAAAAACCACTTCAATAACCGTCGACGCCCAATTCATGATTTAACCCCTACAACAAAAATACCATGACTGCACTAACCAAGAGCAGATAAAAGAGTATAGTTTATCCAGAAACCGAGATCAAAGCCAGATTCTACTGTACATTCGCAGGGAAGTTATGCTATTCATAGTAGCCTGACAGAATCACACATAAGCGAGACACCATGAGCAAAAACGCCATTAACCCAACACGTTCTGAAAACTACGCCGACTGGTATCAAAAAGTAGTGCAAGCAGCTGATTTAGCTGAGAATTCCCCTGTTCGTGGCTGCATGGTCATCAAGCCGTGGGGCTATGCCTTATGGGAGCACATCCAGCAAGAACTCGATAAGCGATTCAAAGCCACCGGGCACCAGAATGCCTATTTCCCACTACTCATTCCACTGAAGCAGCTGGAAAAAGAAGCCGAGCACGTTGATGGGTTCGCAAAAGAATGCGCCGTTGTCACTCATCATCGATTAGAACAGACGGATGAAAAGAAACTCGTGCCAGCTGGACCACTGGAAGAACCCTACGTTATCCGACCGACAAGTGAAACCACCGTGGGTGTGATGTATTCAAAATGGGTGCAATCGCACCGGGACTTACCACTCTTGCTCAATCAGTGGGCCAACGTCATGCGCTGGGAAATGCGAACACGCTTGTTTTTACGAACAGCAGAATTCCTATGGCAAGAAGGTCACACAGCACATGCAAGCAAGCAAGAAGCGGTTGAAGAAACATTAAAAATGCTTGATGTGTACGCTGATTTTAGTGAAAAGCACTGCGCAATGCCCGTTATTAAAGGCGAAAAGACAATCAATGAACGTTTCCCAGGTGCAGTTAACACCTACTGCATCGAGGCGATGATGCAAGATGGAAAGGCTTTGCAAGCAGGTACGTCGCATTTTCTGGGGCAAAATTTCTCCAAAGCCTATGATATCGACTTCATGGACAAAGATGAACAACGTCAGCACGCATGGACAACATCCTGGGGAGTATCCACGCGATTGATTGGTGGTATTATCATGACTCACGGTGATGATGATGGTTTGATCTGCCCACCTGCCATCGCGCCACAACAAATCGTGATTCTACCCATAATCAAAAAAGAAGAACAACGAATCGCCATCCTTGAAAAAGCCAAAGCAATACAAGCTGCATTAACTGAGAAGAACTTCATGCGTCAACCTGTCCGTGCGCATATCGATGACCGTGATCGCCAGGGTGGTAAAAAAAATTGGGAGTGGATCAAAAAAGGGGTACCAATACGTGTTGAAATCGGTCAACGCGATCTGGAAAGCGGTAACGTTATGTGTTGCCGACGAGACGAAGGCCCACGAAACAAGCACGCCTTACCAGAGAAAGAATTCGTCATGCAAATCGAAACACTGCTAGAGGACATCCAAAATAATTTATACCAACGTGCTTTAAATCGGACAAATAAAAACACGTTTCACGTAAATAATGAAGCGGAGTTCATTGACGCTTTTAGACAACAGCCAGCCCCATTTGTGACATGTTTTGCTGAAGACAGCAGTGAACTGGAAGCTAAACTACCGAAAGGTGTATCCGCACGTTGCATACCTTTAAGTGATCAAGATGAAGAAGGAACCTGTATTTTTACTGGGAAAACCGTCAACACTAAAATTTTGTTTGCACAAGCTTATTAAGTGGCTGTGCAAACAACTTACTGAACAAAGCGCGCCAATAGGCTTTCGATCATATCACCATCGTTCAAATGCACATATTTGTAGTAAGTCTTTGTACTTATTCAGGGCATAAGCCTGAATAATGACGCTGATCGTTTAATCCAGGATCTGGATCTCTGTCTACATCTGCATTTGTATCTATCGTCTCAGCATCAAACAGGTTGAGAAAACCAGCGGAGCGGGCCACCGACAACAACATCACAAATACACCCACCGTAATTTTTGCCGCTTCAGAAGACGGCAAAAATCCCTCAGAACAACCTGATTCATCGCAAACCACATAGCAGCACTTAGGCTCAGGGTCATAATTCACGCCCACAGTGGAAGCGATATAAGCACTTACAACAACACTAGCTCCGAATTTCCAATTGACCATCTCACATTCCTCGTATTATTTTTCGCTATTGTACCAAAAAATTATTAAAATAATATTAAAAATAAAATAAAACTCTTTTTTTATAGTAAATTATGATAAATAAGGCTTGTGCGCCCGATAAATGACTCTAAAGACAACCATTAAGTTAGTACAAATAAAAGCGCTTGAGATAAGCTAAGATAAATTGACCCAGCATGAACACTCGAATATGCCTGACGATTAAATATGAATTGACTCTTTGACAGGCTGATGCAGCACCAAGAAACCACGAGATTCACTCTCATTTGATGCTAGTGAACACATAGCAGAACACATAGCATCGACGGCAACCCACTGTGGCCCGTATCGATATCTTGACGTCTCTAAGATTAAAACCAATTGTCGACGGGAATCATAGGCGCCAATGGGTGAGAAATGCCCCCGCCCCTTCTGTAATATCACTGAGCGATCATAATTGGCAATGATAAAACAATCTGAATCAATCAAGCAGTCAATAAATTTAGCTCGTAGTTGTTCTTTCGATAATTGACTCGCAAAGATTAACTCCGAATGACATGGGTAACAATCGGCAATATCGGCTAACTGTTGCAACGTTAACCCGCGCCGCTTTATACTTTTAGTACAAATACCCTTTGCGAGAACCGCTTCATTAAAAATATTGTCTTGAGAAAAAAATAACTGACCAGGATGAAAATCTAAGGTAGGCTTTTCTTTCTCAGGAACCAAACAATTTAAAATCATAACCAGTGAGGCAACGCCACAATAAGTTGGATACTTCTGTGACTCGTAATAACGCAATAAAGACTGGAATGAGTGCTGATATACAGCAGTGGAGACAAACTGCTTAGATTCAAATAAAGGATAATTATTCACCTCGCTCCGACGACGATAAAAAAATCGCGCAAGAAGACCAATAATTAAACCCGCTAATGCCATCCAAATGTACAGCCCCATTAACAACCCTCAATTACAGCAAGCAAAAACGACCATCCAGGTAACGCGTGAAGCAAACTCAAAGAACACACAACAACCCAATTAGAATTATAACGCAATAGTGTATAAGTTTAAAAGCAGACTCAAAAACTCATCATACAAAACAAAGTCATAACCCAGTCAAAAAAACGGTATTAAAAAAATGTACGTTTACTGATATTATGGATGATATTTTCTATATCACACAAATAAAGGCAAACAAATTGGCAATAGTATTTAAATGGATACAGCGCGGTATCTTATGGTTTATCAAAGAAATGAGGGTGTTAATTATCGAATACTGCGTTGTTCTCGCGCCATTCATATTAATTGCATTCTTACCTATTCCTATCATCGTTAAAGCCATTGCAACAATTATTTTGACCACCCTTAGCATCAAAATGTACTCACAATGGCGAAAATCACACCATCGTTAATACCACATAACACCGGCTTGAATTCCCGTGATAATATAATCAAGCAGTTTTGATTCTTTACTATCACCAGCAGGTTTTAAATGTATATATTTGTTTGCGAGCGGTCAATACCCCCAATGAGTTTGAGGGCGCAATGACGGGACGCGGAAGAGCTGGATTGCTTCGGCTCACGCCCTCGCAATGACGAGAGAGAGTAAAATGACGAAGAGGCTCCGTCATTGCGAGGAGCAACTGCTACCAACATTTGGTGACGGCATAATTAAAGCGTGCTTTACTCTACATCTTCACTATCTTCACTATTTCAAAGCACCGAAGAAATTTAATATATCGACAAACAGCATACAGCGCTTGGGATAATCTTTGTAAGAACAATCTTCAAGCGCTAGCAAATACTGTTTCTGGTTATGTAAGGCATGTTGAATCTCTTTGTTATCCTCTAAAGATGAATTTATAAAAGACTTAAATTCGTCGTATCCGCGAATGTTGTTTGTGGCAATCCTAACCTGGGCAGCCCAATACTTAGACTTCACCGCAGCCAGCACTATCTTACGGTACCCTTCAATGTTAGGATCAACATACTCAAGAGCCCAGCCATTGGACTTTACCGCGGCAAGAACTATGTCATATTCATTCTTAAGTCTTGGATCTATATAACTAAGAACTCCGCCATATTGTTTCACCGTAGCAAGAACTATGTCATAGTCATTCTTAAATTGATACGCAATACCACCATCTACAAATATAGAGGC
>CACHNP010000032.1 GCA_902581285.1 uncultured Gammaproteobacteria bacterium
GATCAGGAATCAAATGTAGGGATGAATATCTATGAAATGGGGGGTGTGATGAAACTAAAAAAAATATTAAGTTGTGCGGTACTGTGTGCGTTGCCATTCTCAGGTGGATTTGCACAAGTTAAAGGAGAATCTATAGCTGACGATAAATTTGGGAACATGGTTAGAGAAGCCGCTGATGACTTTGGAATTTTTGAAGCGCTTTGCGAATATGATCAACTTAATGATGCAGTAGAGGCTAGCCAAAGTGAACTTTATTTATTTCTTGACAGTTCTGATTCAGTTCTTGTAAAAGAAACTATGCGTGATAGCGAAACTATGCGCGATGGGGATGACGATCCTCATTATTATATAAGAACGACTGATCTTGATTCACTTACTAAAGTGATGAAATATATAAAAAGTAAAAGTCAAATTTATTATGGGTGCTCTATAAGAGCTAAACGTGATTATAGTGATCCATATCATTTTTGCGTGCTTGTTTCTACGCATAATGCAAAACATATTAAATCAGGTTTTGAGCTTGACTCTTGGTCATATAATATGACAGAAATCACTGAAGGCGATTATAAACACTCCATGCACGGAGATGATTGTTATCGTAGTACGATAGTCGATTTAAACCCAGAAGTGGCTGACGTGCCGAACATGACGGACGTGCCGGAAGAGGGGGACGAGCCGGTCGTGTCGGCGGAAGTTTCTGAAAAAGGGTGGTTGATTAAGTTGCTCTGTTCGCCCGGATGGTGTAGGGATAATGACTGAATGTGTAGTATTGTAACTCAGTAATGGTAGAGAAACAGTTCATTCCACTCTTTGAAAGGCACCACCGTCGTAAGTTATGACGGTGGTGTGTTGAATCCAGCAATGGCTGAATCACCAAATAAGGCATGTGCTTTCGCAACGACTGGTTTCGATTGGTATGCTTTAACCAACTCTTTTATTTTTTTTGATTGACTGAGTTTTTGTGTGGTGACAATCAAATTGGTGTAAGGTGAGTCGCGGTTTTCCAAGAGGATGGCTTGACTTGTGCTGAGTCCTGCGGGCTTAGCAAAGGTGGTATTAATAACGGCTGCAGTAACGTCGGGTAGTTCACCGGGTAGATTGGCGGCGTCCAGTGTGACCCACTTAAGTTGTTTAGGATTGTTGGTAATGTCCTGCGGGGTTAACTCCGTTTGACCCGACTTTAGTTGAATTAATTTTGCTTGCTGTAATAGTAATAGCGCGCGTGTTTCGTTACTAGGGTCATTGGGTAACGCAATTTTGTCGCCTGCTTTAAGCGCTTTTAATGATGTAATCTTGTTGGAGTACACGCCCATGGGGTATAGGAATGTTTTACCTACCGAGACTAAGCGGTAACCTTGGGCCTTGTTTTGTGCTTTAAGGTAAGCCAAGTGCTGGAATGCGTTGGCATCGATGTCGCCATCATGCAATGCGCGATTTGGTAACACGTAATCATTGAATTGGGAAATCGTCACTTTTAGTCCGTAGCGTTGCAAAGCCACTTTTTTTGCGACTTGCATCAACTCCGTTTCTGGACCTGCGATGGTGCCAACTCGAATTTCGTTAGTCGTTTCGTGATGAGAGCAGCCAGTTAAGTTGAAGATGAGCGTTAGGATAATGATAAGATGTTTTTTCATGAGAGGCTCCTTAGTGAGTGAGTTTTTTTGCAATACTATTACCCAGCCATTGTATGCACTGAACTAATACGATCAGCACCACCACGGTGGCTAATATGATTTGGGTGTCAAAGCGTTGATAGCCATATTGAATGGCGTAGTTGCCCAGGCCGCCAGCACCCACAGCACCCGCCATTGCCGAATAGCCAATTAATGTGATTAATGTGAGGGTTAAACCACGTACTAAGTCCGGTGCGCACTCGGGTAACAGTATTTTCCAAATGATTTGCTTGGTTGTGGCACCAAAAGCCAGACTGGCTTCAATTAAACCCAACTGACTGTTTTTGAGAGCATTCTCCGTAATGCGTGCAAAGAACGGTGTGGCGGCAATGCTCAGCGGGACAATCGCTGCGGTATTGCCAATCGACGTGCCCAGCAGAACGCGTGTCAGCGGTAGTAGTGCGATCATCAGGATAATAAACGGCACCGAGCGTGTGCAATTCACTAAACCGTTGAGTGGCCAAAATAGCCACGAGTGCCGTTTGAATTGTGTCTGCTGATTTTTAAATAATGAGACGCCAATCGGCAACCCAAGAGCAACGCTGAGTAGCGTCGATAATCCGACCATGTACAACGTTTCTAATGTGCTAATTAATAAATTATGAAAAATCATTATAAATACCCCACAATCTGAGTTTGGCACGTTTGTTTTTTTAGAAATAGCAATGCGGAAACAAGATCGTGTGCATCGCCTTGTGCAGACAGTAGCATGGTGCCAATGGTTTCTTTCTGGATAGTCTCTAAATGCGCTTGGTATAAGTTTACACGCAAATTATGTTGACGTATCATGCGGTCAATTATGGGTTCTACTGCCGGGTGACCGTAAAACTTGATGCGAATGACGGCCTGATCAGATGTTTTTTGTGCTGGTAGAATTCGTTTTTTTAACTCAGAGGGTAACTCGCCTTCCAAACTGGCTTGAATTAACTCTTGGGTGAAAGTGGTCTGAGGTGACTTGAATAAGTTGGCGACGGTTTGGTCTTCAATGAGTTTCCCTTCATCAATCACCCACACCCGATCAGCAAATTGCTTAATGACTTCAATGTCGTGTGTAATGAAGACAATGGTGATTTGACGTTCCCGTTGAATTTTTTTAAGTAATTTAATAATGCCGCGAGTGGTTTCAGGATCTAGTGCTGAGGTAAACTCATCGCATAATAACACCGATGGGTCGTTTACGAGTGCACGTGCAATAGCCACGCGTTGTTTTTGACCGCCACTCAGCTGGCTTGGGTATTTGTGTGTGTGATCTTGTAATCCCACGAGCTGTATGAGTGTTTTGACGGTGCGGTTGATCTCGATTTTTGGTTGTCGTTTTAGTTGCAGTGGTAGTGCAATATTATCAAACACATTTTTTGATGACAGTAAATTAAAATGCTGGAAAATCATACCGATACGCTGTCGAGCTTGGGTTAATTCGTTGGTTGACAGCATTGCGAGGTTCTGGTCGTTCACCCACACTTCCCCTTGGTCGGGTTTTTCCAAAGCGTTAAGACAGCGTAGTAAGGTGCTTTTTCCGGCACCGCTTTTACCAATGATGCCAATAATTTCGTTTTCACTCACTTCAGCGTTAATGCTTTGTAGTGCATGGTGCACTTGGTTGTTATGAGTGTATGTTTTTGTAACGTTATTAATTTTAATCATTTTTTAGCTCCGTTGTGGTTTGTCGGACGCGTACAAATGATTTGATGTTCTGGTAGCAGGCATAAAAAAACCCGCTAAAGCGGGGTGCGTAAACTCCTCTTTAGCTGTGTTTGTATAGCGTCCGCAATCTGATTATCAAATCAACGCTTGTATAAATATGAAAACACAGTCTCGTAGCGGAGTCAAGCGCTGTTTTTGTTTTCGATCCATGCCATGTGTGCGTGTTGTACATTGGTCGACTATTCAGCTATGTTTTGGTTAGGTGTTTTGTTACCATGTCATGGTTTTTTACTGGAGTAAGTTATGCCGACTTTATTCGCCAATGGCGCCACGCTTTTTTATGACCAAGTAGGTACTGGTCCTGACTTGATTTTGATTTCTGGCTTTACTGCCAGTCATGAAGCATGGCGACCACTGCTGCCGTATTTAGTTAAGCATTTCACAGTGACCGTATTTGACAACCGAGGTGTGGGGCAGTCATCTATTGATGATGTTGACTACTCCATTGATTTAATGGCTGATGATATCATTGCCATTATGGATCACGTGGGTATCAGGAGTGCGTTTATAGCTGGGCACTCCATGGGTGGATTTATTTTACAATCCTTGTCTGCGCGTTATTCTGGGCGTGTTAGAAAGGCGATTTTTGTTTGCGGTCGGTTGATGGAGAACCCGCGTTATGCTTTACATAATCAACTCAATCAAGCGATAGCAAGTTCACAGATTGATGATAGTGCCTTATACAAGAGTCAGGCGTTATTTTTATTCGGCAGTCGTGCATTAGGTCGAGCGGGGTTTATCAATCAATTTATTGAGTTTCGCCGATTAAATCCGCAATCCGACGTTGGGATGCAGGGCCAATATCAGGCAATACGAGCATTTGATCGATTGCGCTACCTCGATGCCGTTGGTAAAGTCGTTTCGTGTTGTGCTGTGTATGGTGAAGATGATTTAATTGCACCACCACAAACGGCTGATTTTATTAAGCAGGTTATTCCAACCTGCGATGTGAGGGTGATTGCAGGTTGCGGTCATATTCCGCAGATGGAGCGGCCTAAAGCGTTTGCGGAGATTATTTGTCAGTGGTGCATTGATTAGATATCCATGTTTATTCATCTTTAATGAAAAAAAGTGTCAGTAAACCTAATAAAATGAGTGCCAGTGTGGGGGTAATGCCGAGGCGTTGGCTTTGTGTCCATGATGTTGTTACCGCAATCAACCACGGTCCTAGGAACGCGGTTACCTTGCCAGACAGTGCGTAGAGTCCAAAGCGGCTGTTGATTTCGTCTGCTGGGCTTATGTGCGTCATGTATGAGCGGCTACACGCTTGTATTGGTCCTATGGTGGTGCTAAGAACCATGCCAGCAATCCAAAATAAGGTGATTGAATGTACCATGAGTAATACGGCCACGCTCAATGAGAGTAAGGTGACACTGCAGCGTAAACAAAATAATGGACCGACGAGATCGTCGAGTTTGCTGAAAATCATGGCGCCCAGAAAGGCGCACGTTTGGCTACTAATGGCAAAGATGATCAGGTCCTCACTGTTCATGTGAAAAGTCCCAGAGGCATAAATTCCGCAAAAAGCAAAAATACTGTTTAACCCGTCCATATAAAGCAGTCGAGCAAGTAGAAATTTTAGGGTGTTGGTTTCATTTTTAAGTGTTGTAATTTGCAACCATGTTGCGTTTAAGGTTTGTTTTAGGCTAAATTTTTCGTGTTTTTTTTCTGGTTTTAATTTGGTTAAAAATAAGGGTAATGAGAAAATAAGAAACCATGCCGCTGTCACTGGCCCAACCAGCCTGATGCCGTGGTGTGAATGGTCGAGAAAGTTCCATTGTCCCATATTTTTGATTAACAAAATCAACACAAGAAGCAAGCAGATTATACCGCCAACATAGCCTGCGGCAAACGCCCAACCAGAGAGACGTCCAACGTGTGTTTTGGGAACCAGTGTTTTGAGCATGCCATTGTAGAGAACGAACGCTGTTTCATAACAAAAATAACTCACACCGGCGAGTAACAGTGCAAACATCACGGCATGTGGTGTGTTAGGATGAATCCACCACCAAGCCGCGATGCATAGTAATGTGATGATATTCAGTGATAAAAACCATCGCCTGGAGTTTCCTTTTTGGTCTATGTACTGACCGAAAAACGGGGCTAATATTGCCAATAACACGGCTGTGATTGTCATGGTGTAACCCCATTGACTGGTTCCAGTGATATTATTTGAGGCAATCTTGCTGGCGAAGTAGGCGGAAAGAATGAACGAAATAACGTTGGTGGAATAAGCGCTGGTGCCAAAGTCATAAAGACACCATGCCACCCCTGATCGAGTTAATATCTTGGCCATCCTGGCTGCATCCTTGAGTTTGCTGAGCTCATTTTATCTTAGAGTGAGATTGTCTTCGGTGCAACTTTTTTTGTTACGCATTTTTTATCTTGAATATAGTGTCTTGTATGAAGCACCTTGTGGTTTTTCTTTCGCTCTAGTATTCAGTGTGTTAAGCACGCAGCACAAGGTGAATATGGGTGAGCTGTACTTGGTTTTTTTATCTGGGAAGATGGAGTTTTTTGCGAAGCTGATACTAAGTCGTTTTATTTTAAAAAATGCATTTTCATTCACATGGCGTTGGTATTTGTCTCTAAGGTAGGTGATCATAGTAGAGGCGAACCTGTTAATACTATTTTGAGTTAGTTGTGTTTCTTTGAGATTCAGTTTTTCCAGGTCATCGGGGCTTTTGATTAGATGATAAAGGCAAGTTTTGCTTACAAGTAAAAAAATTAGAGCAGGTGTTGGGATTTTTTCACACACTGAAATTAGGCTATCGAGGCTGGTGATATGCTGCTTGATTTCATTTGAGGTGATACCTTCGTAGTCGTTATTACGGCAAAGACGATGGATGAATGGGTTCAGATTGGGTTGTGGTGGTGGCGAGTTATTCATGATGTTGTTTGTTCGAGTTCGTTCTTGTCAATACCACTTTATTGAAAAATCGCTTAAAAAACAACTTTATCTTTTTTAATATAATCTTAATTATCCTGGGTGGTTTAATCAGGAAATGTTTTGCTTAAGGGCAAAATTTTGTGTAAAATCGTTTAAAAAAAAGTCAGGGGAAACGCCATGCCAGAGAGTAACCGTAATGATGTTGAAAGTTTAAGTACGGGTTTAGTTCTTCAACATGAGAATAATGTGTTAGAGCTTGATGATTATCAGCTGCGGGTTTTTGGCTCGGGATTGCTAGGTCATCGTCATCTTGAATGTCAGAAAGAAAATGGAAGCGAATTTGCCTGGGATGATTTAGTTTTGTTGGCAAGGTTTGGGGTGCAGCCGGCGGGTTTTCATACGCCGTTTTTACACATGCTACAGCTTTCAGGAAAATGCCGCGCCATGATTTACGATTCCGTGCTGCAAAACCGGACTAAGTTGCCGAATTTTGAGCAAATGGAAGGGGCTTTAGATGACTTTGATAATGTGGTTCTTAATGTGGTACAGCGATGCCAAGAGTATGATGAGGAAAATGAAGATGGTCTCTATCATCAGTTGAATCAAGCGGTCAAAGATTTGCGGACTAACTTGATTTCCAAATCACGTGGATTGTATGTGATTAACTTTTTTCAACGTATTTTAGTGCTGCTGGAGGGCTTGATAAAAGAGACCGAAGAAGGGCTTTTTCTGTCTCAAGTCTCTGGCACATTACTACAAACTTCACACGGTGATTTGACATCATTAGAGATTGAGGTCTCATCATCAGAGGTGCTGTGTCGCCGAGAATTACAGCGCTTGGTTTTGGCGCTGAGCGTGACAAACGATCAGATCGATGCAAACGATTATCCAGAGAAATCTTTGTCGCTGTACTGTCCTTCGCAAATTCCTTCGCTTAGATCGACGCTATCTGTGACATTAAAAAAGCACCTATTGGATTCTTGTCTAGTGATTGGTAGCTTTTGGCTTTCCAGCCTGGTTAATCCTGGCCTGCAACAGGCTATCGATCTGTCGTCGACTGATGTGATTGACTCAGCTCCCAGCTGGTGTGTCTGGTCATCCGGTATTGTGATAACAAATGCTGTGCTGTCATTAGTCGCATCTTGCATCAAACCCGCGATGCCGCATGCTGTTTTTATCGACTTGCAAGAGCGTCAGCGGGAGTCTAATAATATCATAGAAAAAATGCAGTCACGTGTGATGCGTCTGCTCAAAATGGTACAGCAGCATAAGACGTCAGCGGACCAATACGTGGTGGCATTTGGTGATGTTGCACACCGTTTGAGTGATACGGCAGTTGATAGTTGGGCTCAAGTGAGGCTGTGCTATCATTTGGCTTATCTTAACATGCCATTTTTGTCACAAAAAGCCAAGTTAGATCAGCTTCATGAGTTGATGGGGCAGGAGGGTAATGATCAACTTAATGTGTACAGCAAAGCATTGGTGCGCCACTTATTGATGAAAAACGAGCGAGTCAAATCGTGTGATAAAAAAATTCTTATTCGAAGCCAGGTGCAGAAATTAATGACCATGTTGGCCGAAAATAAACCGGAATTTGCTCGGTCTTCATTGGATATCAATTTAGCTCAGCCATTTCATGTTTTGGGTGTCAAGGAATTAGCACACAGCATGTACATCCAGAACATATCATCGGGAACGCAGGGTGCATTAGGTGTGCTACTGTCGCTTGCGATGGGATGTAACTGTGTTATGTATGAACATGGTGTGGGGCGCTCGTTTGGTCAGGTGTTTTCAAACGGCTTTGTTTGGGAGTTATTCTCAAGTATGGTCATGTCGTGGCAGTTATTTGTTGCGTTGGTTCCCGCTGGCTCAGAATCAGTGAGTGCGCGTTTTTATGGATTCTTGTGGCGTAATGCCATGCCATTGGTGTCAGGGTTGTCATTGCTGCATGACGTGGCCTGGCTGGCAAAGCAACACATTCCATTTTTAGATGATGAAGTGCAGCATAAGGCAGGTAAGATTGAAGCCATATTTTTGATGGGTGTGTTTGTTAAGATGTCGGTTTTGGTGTCTTTGTTTTTGTCAAGCAAAGAAGGCGAGTCGGTTGTAATGCGTTCGGTGTTTGCCCTGGTTCACACCGTGAGTTTGTTGGTGGGTTCAATAGGTTTTCTATTCCTGGCTAAGTTACACAATGCATCCGAATCCTTGAGCGAAGCTTTGAGCTTTATTCTGAATGGGGTTTTGTTGGGAACATTCAAAGGGTTGTTGCAACTGCCTGTTGACATGACAACTATGCTGATTCGTGGTGGTGTTGCTTTGCCATTTTCAGAATTGGTTTATGATTCCTGTCGCTTAGTGTCTAACGTGAGTCGTGCCTGCGTTTCTGCGGGTGAAAGCTCTATGGCTGTGGTTTCTAACTGTGTTGGTCAGACTCAGCGGTTCTTTTCTGTCTGCAAACCGTGCTGTATTCGAAGGGATTCTAAAGAAAATTCTGCAACTAGTGAATATTTATCATTAGACGCCTGATGTACAATGAGAGAAGATGTTAACAATGAGAACGAAGGGCAATTATCTGAGCCTTTGTTGTCTACCAAAGGTAACGATGTTCGCTCACCCTCTTCGGTTTTGAGTGACTGCGTACTATTTGTTAATGATGCAAAGTTTGATGTTAATTTGTTTTTGTTAAAGCCAATTGTATTTCAGCTAGTCTCTCGATTTATGAGCGTCGATGAGATCCATCTTTTCTTGATGATGTGCTCCTCTAATCAAAGACGTGGGTTACGCTCTGCGTTTAAGTCATTTCCAGGAAGTCAGCATTGGAATATCCAAACTTGGTTTGGCGCGCGCAAGCAGCGCCAGGGTGATTTTAATAACACAAGAAGACACCAGTTATTACGTTATGGTTTTAACTGTTGGGTGGGTTGCTTGATAGTGGTAACATTCTCGAGCATGATTTTTGTCGTGAAAGATGATCATCTATCTTTGCTGACTACTTTAGGAGTGATGGCCGCAACCTCGGGTTGTGTCTTTTTCGTGGGAGGGTATGTGGTTAGTAAGCTAGTGGAGTGCGCGGACGCGATGATTGAGAAAGTCAATGATTCAGGGGATGCCCGCCCTGAAGATTGGGTGGGGCGTCCGCCAGAAAAAGGTGTCTTTTTACAATTGACGGTTTGATTGTGATACTTGTTCGGCATTATTGAAATACCTTAACCTAACAAGCAAAAACACAGCCCGCGCCATTTCGATCCTCATTTTTAACGTAGACAGCTACCTATCAAGTCACAACAAAGACCCATGCACATTATGCAGTTGCCACAGTCATCAATGCAATTATCATCGCAACAAGATTCACTACTAGTGTCTTCACTTTCCGGTAGTGTATGGTAGCCTTGAGAAAATAATGCATTATTGTTTAGGCTTGTTCGATGCGTTACATTATCTTCTCGATTCATGGAGTTGGGCGTTTGTAAGGGGCTTATTTCGGCGTCTGGTGCATCATGAGCATCAGAGTCAATGCTCCGTAGCTGTTGATTCTCTACCTCTAACTGTTCTAGCCGTGCCTCTAGTTGCTGTAACCGTTGCTGGGTCGTTAGGATTTCCTCTGTGGTCGCTACGGGTGACTGTATTGTTTTATATGGCATGATTCGATACCTCTCTTTATTTTATGTGTGTTTAATGTGGTTGTGCTATATCTGATGTAGTTGCTATGACCGATTCTCCTTTGCTCGAATCTGTTGAGTTATTAAGGAAACTATTGCGATTCATTGCGGGTGAACCGGGGTCTTTTGGTTCGGTTATAAGTGAGTAGTCAGTATCAGTTTTAACTTCTTTTTTTGTTTCGTCACAACATTTTCTGCATTCCTCTGCGCAATAATTAAGAGTAGCGTCAAGTAGCGGGTAAACTAAAATTTGGCAGCATATGTCTAAACAACACTCCACGGGGTTGCATTCATTCGAGTCTCTCATACTTATGTCTCCGATGTGGCTTTATTTAATTGAAGCCATTCTATCAATATTGAAGTATTCAAAAAAGAACCAAACTGGAATAGGAGTTGTTCCTATTAGAGAACGAAAATTTCCATATAAGTAACTGATTTTACCGATTTAAATTTTATTTTGGCGTGAGTTAAGCGGCTAAAATGACTGTATCGATACCCCGTCGAACTTATTTTATCAATAAAAAATAGCCATTAATTTGACTTAAGCCGTGCTCACATCTCTGACATAAACGCTCGGCGCCTTTTGATTAGCTTACAACCCAGATTGTGAATGGCCTGGTTTGAAGCTTGTGGATTCGACTTGCACTAGCTAAATTTGTATCTTTTTTTAGGGGGTAATGTGAAATCTGAATCTTGAGAATCGGTAGGTTGCTGCGAATTATCCGATTGACCCTTTGGCCTTTGGCGTTTTCCCACTCTTGTATGGGAGTTTTGATCCCAAAACATGCCCACACCAGTGGGTGAAATGGTTGCACTAGTAGATCTATCTTTCAATACATCTGTTGTCATATCGGACCTATTATCGGGTGTAATAATTTCAATTTTGATATCAACATCTTTCTCACTATCACTATCCCGCATCGTTAAAGTCGAATTTTCTTCGTTGTAACTGAACAGATTAACTTCATCTTTTTTATACAAGTGTGGATTTAGACCCTCGTATTGGTTTTGATCAACAAAGTAAATGACACAGTGTTCATTTGTTATGTGTTTAAATAGCTTGGCTTTCTTCATGGTGCCTTCATCAATAACGGTAAAGTACGGCTCTGAACCTGCCATAATTGCGTTTGATGTTGGTTTGATTTCGATGTGGTGTTCTGTTCGAAAAGTCTCTCTTGCGTAGTTTAGAAGTGCTTGAATGGTGTGATTAGACTCCTGTGATTTTGGGTTAAGATACTCTTCAATGTGATTTAAAATAGAGTGTATCTCGTTTTGGAGTTTTCCGTGTTTTTTAGAAAAAACCGGTTGTTTTAATGGGTTATTATCCCATATCTTCATAGATTCATCTTCTTCATTTAATTTTTTCTTTAAATCGTTGAGAGAAGCGCCTAACAGTTCTAATTTCTTAAGCAGATGTTGTTTGCTGTTTTTAAGAATGACATTACTTTCTTCGCTATCATAGAAACAATTTAATTTTGTTAGTGAATCTTTGATACAAGTCTTTAGGTCTGTCTGTAATTCTGACAGCTTTACGGAAGTTTGATTGAGTGCGTTCTTCAGTCCTCTAAATGACTGAGCAAAACCATAGTCTACGGTAGTGTAATCTTTTGCAGTACTCATCTGTGTGCTGATGGACCCAGAACAGTCTTTTAACTTGTTTTGTATGTCTTCTAGTACGTCTTTATAACTTTTGTCAACGTTCATTACTTGTTCGTAGGTCATGATGCTTTGTGTTTCTGATGTGGGGCGCATGGGTTATCTCCTGGTCTATCATCGTGGTTTGATTTTGTGTGCATGCTACCAGTTTTTTATTAAATAAATATTAAATAAAATAATATTTTGTTTTTTTATACGTGTAATTTTCCCGGATTTTCCTTTTTTCAGTAGCTTAGGAACATGGTCGATGTATGTCACCATTCCGGGGCAGGCGGATGGGGTTGTGGTGTTAGCAAAAAGCTTAACTGAGATGTGTGAGGTTGAGCTAACCGAATTGCTCCTCTGGGTTATGTTAAGTTCAATGTTTCAAAAGAAAGACGTGTCACACCAGTCATCGTTGATTACAAGTTTGTGTCGGTATGCTTGACTTTGGTCGCGTCGCTCGGGTTGTCAAAAAGATCACGAAAGACGCGTTTGAAAATGATGCGCGCTTGTACCAGCTAGCATATTATCACTTGCAGTTGGCGTGGGTTAGCCGTTACACTATCGTCATCTTAAATGGAAGCAAGTGTCGAGTTATGCAGGAGCTGTCTGACTTATTATCTGCGGTTGATGAATCGTACAAACCAACGCAGTCGTGTTTTATCACTGATATGACTTGTGATAGTCGTCAGGTGATCTCCGGTTCGTTGTTTTTGGCTTACCCGGGTACAGACCAGGATGGTCGAGATTATATTTTAAACGCGATTCAACGAGGTGCCAGCGCCTGTTTGGTGGAGGCTCGAGGCTTCGATCAACGTCAGTCGTATACGGTACCGGTGATTCCGGTTGATTACTTGCAACAAAAAGCATCAAAAATCGCCGCTATTTGTTTTAATCGTCAGGGCTCGTCTTTACGTGTTATGGGCGTGACTGGGACGAATGGTAAAACCTCATGTGCCCATTTTTATGCGCAGCTGTTATCTTTAATGGGTCGTCGAACGGCGGTAATGGGAACCGTTGGGAATGGGGTGTGGCCGGATTTGTCTGCATCAGATTTAACCACGCCGGATGCTATTGAATGCCAGCGACAGCTTGCTCAGTTTGAGGCGCAAGGTCTTGAGTGGGTTGCCATGGAGGTGTCATCGCATGCTCTGGATCAGGGGCGGGTTAGTGCGGTCGGTATGGAAACCGCAATTTATACGGGCTTGAGTCGAGATCACCTGGATTACCACCAGACGATGGAACAATACGCAGCGAGCAAAGCCCGCTTGTTAACCTTGCCCGGTGTGAAACGTGCGGTGCTTAATTGGGATGACCCGTACTCAAAAAAATGGGTTAAGTTGGTAGACGGCTCTATCGATTGGTGCGGTTTTTCTTTGCGGGATGTACCTGATTCGGTAGTTGATTTGATTCATCCAACACAGATGCAGCGAACAGAGACTGGATTTAATTGTGTTATTTCCTCACCTTGGGGCACGGCCAGTGTTACTATTCCACTGCTCGGTGAGTTCAATGTGCGCAATGTGCTTGCGGTTATCGCGGCATTGAGTGGAGCAGGTTATGATTTTTTTGAAGTTTGTCATCAAGTCCAAAAATTACAGCCCATTGTGGGGCGAATGCAACGAGTGGATCTAAATGTCAGTTGTCCAACGGTGGTGGTGGATTACGCGCATACGCCGGATGCGCTCGAACAAGCCTTGCAAGCGTTGCGGCCGCATTGTCGCGGACAACTTTGGTGCGTGTTTGGTTGTGGTGGTGAGCGTGATCGTGGAAAGCGCCCGCAAATGGCTGCGGTTGCAGAGCGCTTTGCGGATAAAGTTTGTGTCACTAGTGACAATTCTCGTAATGAGTCAGAGCAGCAAATACTCGAGGATATTACGCGAGGATTCGTGAATCCTCATCGTGTGAGTTGGCAGCTTAACCGTGAAAATGCGATTCAAGCCACCGTGCAATCAGCGTCAATTGATGATATGGTGTTGCTTGCAGGCCGTGGCCATGAAGCGTGTCAACACAGGCAGCAGCGAGTGATCAAAGGGACGGATGCGATGTATGCTAAAAACGCGTTGCTAGTGTATCAGCAGGGATAGATAACACATGGAATTACAGGCTTTACAAAAAGTATTATCGGCAGAGGCTGCGCCTGACTGTGCGAGCGACTGCTGTTTTGATGGTGTGAGCATTAATTCGCGCACCATTGAACCTCAACAGTTATTTATCGCGTTGGAGGGGCCTCGGTTTGATGGTCATGACTATGTGCAGGCAGCCATGGAGCGTGGTGCCGCAGCTGCGGTGGTGTCTCGATGGGTGGATTGTGGACTGCCACAACTAAAAGTCCAGGATACGCTGCAGGCGTTGCAGTCATTTGCTGCTTGGCATCGAGCTCAATTTCAACCCACAGTAATAGCAATTACAGGCAGTTGTGGCAAAACCAGCACCAGAGCCTTACTGCAATCGATTTTGAGTGAGGTTGATGCCGTTTTAGCCACAGAAGGTAATTTGAATAATCATATTGGTGTTCCGCTCATGCTGTTGCGTATTCGTCAACATCACCGATTTGTTGTATTGGAATTGGGCGCTAGTCAGGTGGGTGACATTGCTCAGCTCGCTGCCTGGGTAAAGCCACATTGTGCCGTGATTACCAATGCAGGTCGTGCTCATATTGAGGGCTTTGGGTCGTTGGATCGTGTGGCGCAAGGTAAGGGTGAAATTTATCAAGCGCTATCGGCTCATGGCGTGGCGATTATTAATGCGGACGACCGGTACTCTGGGTACTGGCAGAACTTACTAACAGATCAGCGTCTGTGCACATTTGCTTGTCATCAACCTGCCGATATAGTCGCATCAAATATTCGTGGTGGGTTGCAGCAACAATTTGATTTATGTTTGAAGCAAGAGCAGATTTCAGTGACTTTGCCTTTATTGGGAGAGCACAATGTAGTCAACGCACTGGCTGCTGCAGCGGTATCCAATACATTAGGTGTGGAGCTGGGTACAATTAAGTTGGGGTTAGAGAAAAGTTCTTCGATTGCTGGCCGGTTGGCGGCTCAGCGTGGTTGGAATGGGGCTTTAATTATCGATGATGCCTATAACGCGAATCCGCGCTCGGTATCTGCAGCGATTGACGCTTTGCAGTCATTGCCTGCAAGCCATCAACGTGTGTTGGTGATTGCTGATATGAAAGAATTGGGTGAAAAAGCACAGGCTTGGCACCGTGAGATAGGCGCTTTGGCTCGTGAGAAAGGGGTCGGAACGTTGCTCACATTGGGCGCGTTGGCTCAGCATTGCGGTGAGGCTTTTGGTTCAGGAGCGTGTCATTATCAGAGTCACGATGCATTAATTGATTGTTTGAAAGCCATGTTGAATCAGGATAGCGCTGTTTTGATTAAGGGATCAAATAGTATGGGGCTGCATCGAGTTGTAGCTGCACTAGTATAAAAAGGGACGTTTATGTTTGTTTGGATAGCACATTATTTTGAACGATTTTTTCCTGCGATGCGGGTTTTTCAGTATTTGACTTTTCGTGCCATCGCGGCGACATTAACCTCATTGCTCATCGTGCTGTTTTTTTGTCCCGCCTTTATTCGTTGGATGCAGTCAATTAAAATCAAACAGTCAATACGAACGGACGGGCCTCAAACACACTTAAAAAAAGGCGGAACACCCACCATGGGTGGGGTGTTGATTTTGTTTTCTATTGTGGCAGCCACTTTGTTGTGGGGTAAGTTAACTAATCTGTATCTGATCCTGGTTTTGCTGACGTTGGTGGGGTACGGTCTGCTTGGGTGGTATGATGATTACTTGAAAGTGATTAAGGGCAATAGTGATGGTGTTAATGCGAAAGTTAAGCTGCTGTGCCAAGCAGCAATGGCGTTCGCCGTGGTGTGTGTAATTTATTTCACAGATCAGCATGCCGGTGGGTTGACTTTGCTGGTGCCATTTTTGAAGGGTGCGCAAATTGATTTGGGTTTGTTTTTTATTGTGTTTGCTTTTTTTGTTATTGTCGGTAGTTCAAATGCAGTCAACTTGACTGACGGACTAGATGGCTTAGCCACCATGCCTGTGGTACTGGTCGTGATGACTTTGGCCGTGTTTGCATACGTATCCAGTAATGCCGTGTTTGCAAAGTATTTGAACATGACTTATTTATCATCGCTAAGTGAGTTGCCTGTTTTTTGTGGTGCTATAGTTGGATCTGGGTTAGGCTTCCTGTGGTACAACACATACCCGGCGCAAATTTTCATGGGGGACGTGGGTTCTTTAAGTTTGGGTGCTATTATTGGTTTGTTAGCGGTGATGGTCAGGCAAGAGATCTTGTTGTTACTCATTGGTGGTGTTTTTGTGGCAGAAACCGTTTCGGTGATTTTGCAGGTTGGCTCGTATAAGCTGAGAGGAAAGCGTATCTTTAGAATGGCGCCGTTACATCATCATTTTGAATTGAAGGGCTGGTCTGAGCCGAAAGTGATTGTTCGTTTTTGGATTATCACTGTGATATTGGTGTTATGCGGTTTGGCAACATTGAAGCTCAGGTAATGAGGGGTAGATTTGGTTAAAAAGTTAGCTCAATGTCAGTCAGTAGCAGTTGTGGGTTTAGGGAAAACCGGGCTTTCAGTTGTTCGTTTTTTATCAAAACTTAATAAGCGTGTCATCGCGGTAGATGATGCAGACAACCCCGCTTGCTTAGAGATGGTTCAGCAGATAGTAGGAGCTGATCGAGTTTTTGTTGGGTCGTATCCTGAATCATTACTCATGTCAGTCGATTTAATTGTCGTTAGTCCGGGCGTTGATTTGAATCAATCCATCTTTCAGCGTCTACAAGCACATGGTCAATCGATTTGCGGTGATGTTGAATTATTTTGTCAGGTTAACAGTGTCCCGTTGATAACCATCACCGGATCGAATGGGAAGACCACGTTGACTACCATGGTGGTTGAGACCTTGGGGAAAGCGGGGTTCACCGTGTGCGCCGCAGGAAATTTTGGTTTGCCTGTGTTGGATTTATGTTTTAGAGATGATTTGGACTACGTGGTACTAGAAATTTCTTCGTTTCAGTTGGAGACCACATACAGTTTGTTTTCCTCGGTCGCGGTGTTATTGAATTGCACTCCAGATCATTTGGATCGTCATCGTACTTTCGAACATTATTTTAATTTAAAATTGTCCGTTTTCAATCGATGTCGCTATGCCATTGTGAATTCTGACATGCCTTTACCGCACCAGTCTCTTGAGCAGGCGCATTTTACGTTTTCAGCAACCAGTAACGCAACTGACTTTTATCTTCAGCGATCAGATTCAAATCAAGTCGTGTGTTTTCGCGAACAACCGATTGCCAGTGTGGCAAGTTGGGTCTTACAAGGAGCGCACCATTATGAAAATGCACTGGCATTGCTTGCTATCGTCAGAGCGTTAGGGCTCCCGTTTACAAGTGCCCTAGATGTATTGAATTCATTTTCAGGGGTTGAACACCGTTGTCAGCGAGTGTGTGAGCATGATGGTATCACTTGGTATAATGATTCTAAGGCAACCAATGAGGGTGCCACAATTGCGGCAATCAAAACGCTCTCCAGTCGGTGTGATGGTAAACTTATTGTTTTACTGGGCGGGGATTCAAAAGGCTGTGATTTTAATCAGCTATCTGAGATGGTGGCAGGGGTTGTTTCACTGGCTGTTGTGTTCGGTTCAGCTGCGGCGGTATTAGAGAAGAAATTGACCCCCAAAGTGGCTGTGTCTCAGGTAAGCTCCTTAGAGAGCGCGGTTAGGGTTGCGAAAACATATTCCCGGTCAGGTGATTTTGTGGTCTTGTCGCCTGCGTGTGCAAGTTATGATATGTTTAATGATTATCAGCACCGTGGTGCGGAGTTTGTTCGCTGTATAAATGAGGTGATGGATGTCTGAAAAGGAAAATAAGGCGATTGCTTTTCGTTATGATCTGTATTTAATTATGACCGTACTGGGACTGTTGTCGTTTGGTTTGCTAATGGTTGGTTCCGCCTCGATGGTTATTTCAGATCGGATGTTTCACACCCCGTTTCATTACTTGATTAAGCAAGCGGCATTCGTTTTTCTGGGATTGATTGGAGCTTGGGGCGTTACTCGAGTGCCTTTGAGTTTTTGGTACAAATACAGTCGAGAGTGTTTGTTGCTGAGTTTGTTTTTTCTGCTACTTGTTTTGATTCCGGGTTTAGGTCGTATGGTAAATGGCTCTAGGCGCTGGTTGAACTTGGGTTTTTGTTCGCTGCAAATTTCTGAATTTGTCAAATTGTCGGTGGTAATTTATTTGTCTGGGTATTTGACTCGGTATGCCGACTCCATTAAAGCGTCACTGGGTACGTTTTTGAAACCCATGGTGGTGTTGTCTGTGGTGGCCTTGTTGTTGCTGATGGAGCCTGATTTCGGCGGGTTAACCGTGATTAGTATTGTGTTTTTATCCCTGTTATTTTTGTCAGGGGGGCGCTTGACGCCGTTTATTGTTATCGTGGTGTTGGTGGTGTCTTTGATGGCGGCGCTGGCGGTGATGGCGCCTTATCGGTTATTGCGATTAACCACGTTTTTACATCCATGGGATCATGCTTATGGTTCTGGCTATCAGCTAACGCAGTCGTTGATCGCATTTGGACGCGGAGGCTGGTTTGGGGTCGGTTTAGGGAACAGTATTCAGAAGCTACATTATTTACCAGAAGCGCACAGTGATTTTATTTTTGCAGTTATTGCGGAAGAGCTGGGTTTTGCTGGTGAAATGTTATTAATTTTACTGTTTACTTGTTTGGCCATCCGTTTAGTGCAGTTGGCGCGAGAGGCGGATAGTCGAAATATGCTGTTTTCCAAGTACGTCTGTTATGGTGTTGCGGTTTGGATCAGTATTCAGGCCATGATAAACATGGGGGTGACGGCGGGTGTGCTACCAACGAAGGGACTCACATTACCTTTTATTAGTTACGGTGGTAGTAGCATCTTGGTAACCTGCATTACGATTGGGATTGTCTTGCGGGTGTCTTATGAATTATCAATTACTGATGGTGCGGGGCAAGTCATGCGCTATCGTCGATGGTGAAGGAGAGAAAATGAAGACGGTGTTGATTGCTGCAGGTGGTACTGGTGGCCACATTTTTCCGGCATTGGCATTAGCTGAGCAGCTGCGTTCAAATGGGGTTGGTGTGCATTGGGTTGGGTCATCTCGTGAGATTGAGCAACGAGTGGTAGAGCCGCATTTCCCTTTGTCTCGTTTGCGGGTTGAATCTTTACGTGGACGAGGTCGCGTAAGCTTATTGTGGGCACCATTAAAATTAATTCGTGCTATGTGGCAGTCATTAAAAATCGTCAGGGCAAAACGACCTGATGTGGTGGTGACCTTCGGTAGTTTTGTCAGTGGTCCAATTGGTCTTGCTAGCTGGCTTTGTCGTATACCGTTGGTGGTACATGAACAAAATGCCTTGCCGGGTATGACAAATCGATTGTTAGTCAAATTGGCAAAGCAGGTTTTGGTGGCTTTCCCTGGTGCCTTCTCTGATAAGGTGGGGCATTCCGTGGTGGGAAATCCGGTGCGCCAGTCTCTGTTGAATTTACCTGAGCCGCGTACTCGTTTTGCTGAGCGTCAAATGCCTTTGCGCGTGTTAATTCTAGGTGGGTCTCAGGGTGCGCGTCAGTTGAATCAAGTGGTGTCACAGTGGGTGTTAACCTATGCGTTACCGGAGGAGGTGACGGTTTGGCATCAGGTTGGGTTGAATCACGTTGATGATATGAAATGTGCATATCAGTCATGTGATATCAATGTTCGAGTGGACGGCTTTATTGACGATATGGATGCTGCGTATGCCTGGGCAGATTTGGTGGTCTGCCGTAGTGGCGCACTCACAGTCAGTGAATTAATGGCAGTGGGTGTTGCTAGTATTCTGGTGCCGTTTCCATACGCAGTTGATGATCATCAGTATTTGAATGCGCAAATATTAAAACAGAGTCAAGCAGCTTATGTGGTTCGTGAAGCTGAGTTTACGCAGACCAAACTGCAATCCATGGTCAGTGAGTATCTGTCCCATTGTGGTGGTGGAACCTCGCAAAGCCTGTGTCATCAGCAGGCTGAAGCAGCGTACCAATTGGCTCAGCGCGATTCAACGACACTCATTGTGGAGACATTGCTGTCAGTGACCAGGCGCAAGCGAGATCGTGCGTATGCTGAATGAGGGGGATCGCATTCATTGCGTTGGTGTCGGTGGAATCGGTGTCGGGGCATTGGCTGAATTGTTGATATTAAAAGGGTATCGGGTTTCTGGTTCAGACGTGCAAGCAAATACCATGACAGAGCGTCTTCTGAAACTGGGGGTTGAGGTTGAGCTACAGCATAGCACTAATGCGGTTAAACAGGCTGATTTGCTTGTTTACTCATCAGCCATTCCGAATGATAACCCGGAGCGTTGTTATGCTTTAGAACATGGTATTCCCCAGCTGGGGCGCGGACAGATGATGGCTGAGTTATTCAATCAATACAATGGTATTGCAATAGCCGGGTCTCATGGAAAAACAACCACCACGAGTTTGGTGTCGCATTTAATGGTGGCGAGTAGATTTGATCCGACTTACAGCATTGGTGGCGTTATGGCAGCAGCCGATAGCCCGGTTCGTTTGGGAATGTCGGATTATTTTATTGCTGAAGCGGATGAAAGTGATCAATCGTTTTTGCATCTGCGACCATCAATTGCGGTGGTGACTAATATTGATTACGATCATTTGGGTAATTATGACGACAGTTACGCGTTACTTTTGGATGCGTTTGTGACATTTCTTAATGCCATACCCGATGATGGCGTGGCTATTTTGAACGCAGATGATGAGGGTGTTCAAGCTATTTTATCTCGTTTGCGGTGTTCTGTATTAACTTACGGGCTTGAGAATGATGCGGATTATCGACTCACACAAATACAAGCCTCCGGCATGAGTACTCAATTTGAATTCGAGGAAAGAGGTGCGCAAGTTCACGGCACTTTTCAGCTCTCAATACCGGGTAAACACAATGTGTCAAATGCATTAGCGGCTTTGGCGGTGGTTCGCCAGCTGGGTGTGTCTATCTCAGATTTACAGACTGCTTTGCGGTCATTTTCTGGGGTTGGGCGTAGAATGCAATCACATGGAGTGCACGCTTTTAAAGCCGGTGAAGTTTTGATGTTGGAAGATTACGGGCATCATCCTAAGGCGATTGAAGTAACCATTGATGCGGTGCGATCCGCGTGGCCTGGTCGACGTTTGGTGATGTTGTTTGAGCCTCACCGTTACACTCGAACACAAGCATGTTGGTCCGATTTTGTTACTGTATTAAGCTCTGTGGACGTGCTGTTGCTAGCGCCGATCTATGCGGCCAGTGAAAAACCGATAATGGGGGTGTCCAGTGAGTGCCTGTATCACGACATTAGTCAGCATCATGAGGTTCATGCATACTGCTTCGCTGATAAAGATCGGATAATTTTAAATTTGCCATCGATTATCAGGTCAGGAGATATTATACTGATACAAGGTGCGGGATCATTGCGTAACGATATAGAGAAGATTAAAGCTGCGCTGTAACAAGGAGTGTCATGGGGCTTTTTACCAAGAAAAATGATATTTTATCACTCAAAGCAAAACAACGTCGATGGCAAAAATTGAAGCCAGTGATCGCGCGTGGTATTAATTTGTTATTTTTAGGGTGTGCTTGTTACGGTGTGATCTTGTTTTATGGTTGGTTGCATCACCCAACCACTTTTCCTTTAACAAAATTTAAAGTCACTACGGATGCGGATTACGTAAAGCCCATTTTATTTCAGCAGGTGGTAGCAGATGATACTCACGCTGGTTTTTTTAGTTTTGACATACAGGCTTTAAAGCACAAGCTGGAAAAGAATCAATGGGTTCGTGGTGTTTCTATTCGTAAAGTGTTTCCTCACACCTTATCGGTTGATATCAAAGAGCGACGACCAGTGGCTTACTGGAATAATAATGGATTGATTGATGAGCAACATCAAATTTTTTATCCTCAGCACATGCCAGTATTATCGCTGCCACGGTTTGGCGGGGATAAAATGTATGTAATGGGTATACAGCAGCGTTATGCGGAACTTAATCCCTTATTCGTCACATTAAATGTATCAATTAATCAGTTGAGTTATTCAGTGACTGGCGGGTGTGTGTATCAGCGATTACGTCGTTACCTTAAAATCATGGACATCTTCTAAATAAATCTAATAAACCATACATTTTATTACTAATATTTTTAAACTCTTCTATAGTTAAAGATTTTTTTTTGACCTTTGATCTCAAACACTCAATGGCCATCTCAATAGACGCGATTACCTCGTCAGTGGTTTGATTATCAGATTCATACTTACAGGGGTCCGCCACACCCATCTGCGCAACCCCTAGCAGCATGGCCGCTGCCACTATTGTTTGTTTTATTTTTTTCATCTCTTTCTCCAATTAATTGCAAAGAAAATCCATTTACAACCCGCTCCAAGAAGAAATATAGTACAAAAAAACGCTTTTTCAAGGGTTAATTTCAATCGAAAGGTATTGATTAATTACGATAAAAATCAACAAGTTGAACAACAACCGCTAAAAACCGCCTGAATGCGGGTGTGTGTATCAGTGATTTACGTCGTTACCTAAACACATAGCATCATAGGCAACCGACAAATTACGGTGCTTCTGAAACCCCCAACACCGCTCAACCAGCTCTCCACTTATCCAACTAATCGGTTAACCACCATCCACCTGACATCCAATTAGTGCGCCTGCAGTGCCACCAGCAGGTACGGCCCAAAATCTATCTTTGCCTCTAGAGGAGGATAGTGCTATTCCCGCTCCAAGAAGACCACCAATAATTGAGCCTTCGCTGCAATCGTTATCATCAACTTTCTCAGCTTGACTTTGATCTCCACAGGGTATGACCACATCAACCTCATAGTTTCGGACATAACCAGGATTTGACTTTGTCCCAGGAATGTATTCTTCTCGATATTCTGTTCTTGTACATGTTGCTGATTTTGATTTTGGTGTTGCATTAGCTTGCAGAAACAGTCCACATACGCCCAACAACATCACCGATGCCACGACCTTTTGTTTTAACTTTTTCATTACTTATCCCCTTAAATTAATTTACTTCACCTTGCCCCACAGATCACTCTTTAATTGAATTATAGTACAAAATAACGCTTTTTCAAGGCTTAATACCAACCGCAAAACCATGATTAATATA
>CACHNP010000033.1 GCA_902581285.1 uncultured Gammaproteobacteria bacterium
AATTCCACTTTCATACATGTTGGCTAACCCATAAGCTAACTGACTCCAACCATTTTTAACGGCGACTTCATGTATCTGGAATTTATCAGCAGGACTCGTATCAAACAGCTCTTCTTCACTAGAAAGCAGCATGCTAATAAACATATCCGTGCCAGGACCTTGCCTTGAAGTCAAATCGCAAAACCATTCCAACAACGATTCTTTGTTTGATAATGGTTTTTCTTGGTCGATACATAGTTTGGTTAGTTTTGCTAGCGCTAATTTTTCTCCCTGCATTGTAGCACGCTGTAACCAAATAATAGCCTCCCCCACATTTTGCTCAATCACTTCACCTTTATCATACATCTCCCCCACTTTGTACTGTGCCTTTTCGTGCCCCTGATCTGCGGATTTTTGATACCAAGCAAAAGCATTTTCTTTATTTTGTTCAATTCCTTCGCCTCTATCATACATCTCACCTAGTTTATACTGTGCCTTTGCGTGCCCCTGCTCTGCGGATTTTTGATACCAATCAACAGCATATTCTTTGTTTTCTTTAACCCCCAAACCTAAATCATACATCCTACCCACTCTAAACTGTGCCTCTGCGTGCCCCTGCTCTGCGGCTTCTTGATACGATGAAAATGAGCACTCTTTATTTTTCTTAGCTCCTTCAATTGTATCAAACATCACACCCAGCCTATACCATGCCTCTGCGTGTCCCTGCTCTGCGGCTTTTAGATACCAAGCAAGAGCACTTTCTTTATTTTCTTCAATTCCTTCACCTAGATCATACATCGCACCTAGTTTATACTGTGCCTCTGTATGCCCCTGCTCTGCGGCTTTTAGAACCCAAGAAAAAGATTGGTTTTCTAAATCATTATCTGACGTCTTTTCATCACTTTTTCCTTTACTATTGATGGTACTGGCATTTTCAATTGAATTGCTAACGACCAAATGCTCTTCATCAATGGCGTCTTTTCTAACCGTGTTATGTTCTTCATTTGCTTTCACCCTCTCGCGTGTTTCTTCTGAAGTACGTTTAAGACCTGGCTCACTATCCGAAGACACACTTATTTCCGTCTTCGAGGGTACTTTTTTTCTTAGATCAGTAACGTTTTCCGCTTTTTTTTCTTCGGTATGCTTTTGATTTCGTTTCTTTTGTCGATATTTAATAGATAGAAAAACAATCAAAGGAAGTGCAAAAATTAAAACCCCAATCACTATCATTCTAATCATCCATAACCTCGCATAATCTATTATCAAGCGAGCGTAATATAGACAATAATCCACTGATGTCAAATTTATTTCACATCCTGAAAACCGATAAAAAATAGAGGTATTTCATAGCTTTATATAAATAAACAGATGAGGTTAATTTTTTTTCAACTCACTCTCCCAGCGTGAGCACCATGGTTATTCGCCCCCCTCCCAAAAGCGTAGTCTCCTGCTCAACAGACAACGCCCCGATAACAAACTCATTGAACACCTCAGCCTTTATACGGTTAACAAACTCAATACCTTGCTCATGATATTTAACCTCTCGACCCCGCAAAATCAAAATAACTTCAACTTTGTTACCCGCTTTTAGTAAGTGAACGATTGTTTTTAATCTATTACGATAATGACTCGACTTTGTCTTCAATCTAAATTTGACTTGCTTTAACGATGAAGAAGATTTGTTACTTTTATTGTTAGTTTTCTTGCTCTCCTTTTCCAAATGATGCAGCCACTTAGCATAATCCAGTATTCGACAAACCGGGGGGATTAGCACTTGGCCCAACCTCAACCAGATCGAGTGCGCGCTGCTTTGCAGCATCCAGCGCCTCTGAGATTGAAACCACGCCCAGGGCACCTCCACCCTCATCGATCAATCTAACCTGGTCTATTCCCGTTATGCCTTCATTCACTCGCAGCAGTTTCTTATTTTGAGAAGATAACGCCACCTCTTCATTTTTTTTATCTAGCTTGTTATGACTATTTGAATTAGACTGACTTTCATTTTTCTTTGAGTCCTGCGAAGAGGCCTTTTGGATTGATTGAATCGGTTTCTCAACCACAAAATTGCGCTTATGATTCTGTTGGATTTGGTCTTCGGTCGTAACATTCAACGTCCAACCAGTTAACTCGCTCGCCAAACGCACATTTTGAGCTTGTTCACCAATCGCATGATCGAGTTGGTTTTCTGCAACCACTATATCGATTTGACCGTGAGGCTCATCTATCAAAACAGCCAATGTGTCAGCTGGCTGTATTGCATTTTTAACAAATTGCTCTAGGTTGTCATCCCATGGCACAATATCAATTTTTTCGCCATCCAGTTCTTTAAGAATGCTCTTAATCCGAACCCCGGCATAACCCACACAAGCATCCATTGGATTAACGCGATCATCATTTGTCTTTACCGCAACCTTGTACCTTTTTATCGGATCATACGCAATAGCCACTATCTCCACCACTTTTGTCTTAACCTCAGGTACGATTGATTTGAATAAATCAATCAATCGCACTGAAGCCATACACTTTAATCGTTCTAATTGCACTTGAGCTCTCATGCCCCCCTGCTCTGCGGCTTTTTGCAACCAAAAGAAAGCTCGCTGTTTATTTTTTTCAACTCCTTCACCTGTATCATACATCACACCCAGCCTATGCTGAGCTTCTACATACCCATTCTTTGCTGCTGTTTCATAGAAAGAAAAAGCACACTCTTTATTTTCTTCAATTCCTTCGCCTCGATCATACATCTCACCGAGTCTATACTGTGCCTCTGCATACCCCTGGTCTGCCGCTTTTTGATACAAAGAAAAAGCTTGTTCTTTATTTTCTTCAACTTCTTTACCTTTGTCATACATCACCGCCAAGTTAAACTGCTTCTGAACATCGTCCTGCTTAGCCATTTTTTTACTCGATTTAGACACTTGATCTTTATCTTTCTTTTTACGCGCTAATATAATAGTCAACCCGAGCAGTACCACACAACTTAGCGCTATCAATCCTTTAAATAATAAATCCATTCCCCATAACCTCATCTTACTTGTTACGAATCGTGGCTAATATAGTAAAAAATTTGTCAGTGTCAAACTGTATTTAAACTTAAATCTCTCTCACATAAACGAGTGTTAATGACCGCAGGGTTTTAAAACCCATGCTCTTTTCATCAAAAAAGTCACGAGTGGAGAAGCTCAAGAGCCAATCTCACAGCGCAGCAACTAGTACCATGTTTCACCCAACGACACTCTTACCTATTATGTTTTTTTAACGGATTTCATTCTGAGTTTTTTCTCTAAACGTGGGTACCCAATACCAACAATCACACCAAGAAAAACAAACAAGATACCCGTGACAATGTTCCCCATCAAGCAAGGGTTAATTGTTTTTGCAAGACCAAAGCAAGCTAAAGCGAAAACAACTAAAACAATTAGACGAAAAATCCAAATACCTAAATCATTCATAATATTTTTCCTTACCTTTATCAAAATCAGGCAGATTATAGAAAAGAAAACTATTTTTTCAAGTCATTCGATAAAAAAACAAATAACTTCATGATATAATGTGAAATATCCACATAACAATCCACGTATTCACTAAAGCACAGACACACTTTTGATGACGATCATATCGAGGGTAACCAGTAAAATTGATTAATAAACGCTTGATTTTAAGAAAATCGAAAAGGGGGCGAAAACACGTATGATGACTCATTTATACTTAATCACGGTATAACGTGGCATACTCAGAGTTCTCATAGAGTTTCTTAATACGTTGTACAAACTCATCGTGCTCATGAGATGTCAATTGACTCGACTCTTTTCTCAAATGCTCAGAAAAAAGTTTGGCATAACCGCCATTTTTAATAAATTCTTTATTAACTGGCTGATCACTTAATTGAGATACGCACGTGCTGCTTCCCCAAGATACCGTATCTGAAGCATCGCTACAGGTGTCGGTATCACTAATAGAATGTGATGCACCTACACTTGAGCTCAATGCACTGGTATTAGAAAAAAACTCCAATTGAGGAAATCTTTTTTTCGCAAGAGCCACCTCAGATTTTAAATGAGATCGAAACGATCGACTTTCTTTCTCATCAGACCCGCTTACTCGTGTTGGCGTGCACTGGGCTGGGGCCACCTTAGAGGCCACACCCCTCACTGCGTCGTGACCTGACTTATTCTTAAAATCTTTACGCTCCATGACATTACCTCATTTTGAACGAGAGTGTAACAACATTAGTCAGCATAACCAAAGTCAGCATAACCAAGATAAAATGACTTCATAGCAGCTAAAGGACAAGATCTAAACAATTAAAATATAAGATAGGATTGCGTGAAAAAAGAGTGGTAGGTGGTACAGGGATCGAACCTGTGACCCTCTGATTAAAAGTCAGATGCTCTACCAACTGAGCTAACCACCCTTGAAGTTCACACTAGCGTTTAACGCTAAGTTCAATCATGATACCTTTTTTATATAAAATCACAAGCTTTTTTATAAAAAATATTCATATACCACAAACATAAAAAAAACGCATTCAGACATCGCAGTCGTTCTAAATATTAAAGGCGATTAAAATTCGAAAAAAATGGCAATAAAGTTTAAAACAAATTTAATCCAACGCAAAAAAAAAGAAATAAAAAGACTAAAAAACAATATTTTATGCTATGATCCAACATCACCGTCTAAATACAACACAGGAGCCACCATGTACCGCCGTCCAGCACATTCATTATGGAAAATAGCCACCCGCACAGCAAGCACAACAAAACACAAACCGCTCACAGACACCAACGCCCGCATCCACCCACCAATACAAAATCAGAACAAACAGCGAAAAAAGATGGAACAACTGAAAGCAACGTTCTTTGAGAAAATCGAAGATAGGAAAGGACAATCAGGTATACAATCGTCGCGCAGCTTCAAAAAGTCATCACCCCTGTAGATGTACAGAGAGCTTCATTAGCCGACAAAATCAGATTATACGGGAACGGCTATCAGATTGCGCTTTTCAAACCCAATAACATGCGCTGTAATGAACGTCCCTGCCTGCAGCTCTGTATCAGATTGCATTTTTACCAAATCAAAATTATGAGAATGCCCTCTTGAACCCGACTCCATTAGCACTTCAATGTCTTTACCAATACACGACTGCTGGTAATGCGTTAAAGCAACCTCTCCCTTTTCTCTCAAACGTTGCGCACGTTGTTTAATCACCGCACCATTAACTTGCGGCATCCGTGCAGCGGGGGTGTCTGGGCGAGGTGAATACGGAAAAACATGCAAATGAGTCAACCCACATTCATCGACCAACCGCAAGCTGTCCTCGAAATGCGCTTCTGTTTCAGTGGGGAAACCCACGATGATATCTGCACCAAACGTGACATCCGGCCTTAAAGCCCGAACTTTTGAACAAAAGTCGATAGCGTCTTGTCGCAAATGACGACGTTTCATGCGCTTTAAAATCAAATCTGCCCCGGCCTGCAGGCTGATGTGCAAATGCGGCATCAAGCGCTGCTCATAAGCTAGCAAATCGAAAAAATCTTTATCCACTTCAACCGCGTCAATAGAAGAAATCCTTAATCGCTTTAAGCCTGGGTGCTGACGCAAAACACGACGACACAACAACCCCAAAGAAGGCTCACCTGGCAGATCCAATCCGTAATTGGTGATATCAACACCAGTAAAAACCACTTCATGATAGCCCTGACTCACCAGCAAACCCACCTGATCCAATACCTGAGATAAGGGGGTGCTTCGATTGTTGCCGCGAGCCAACGGAATCGTGCAAAAGGTGCATCGATGATCACAACCATTCTGAATTTCAACAATAGCGCGTGTTCTTGTTTCATAATGAGTCAGAAGATGCGAACTATGCTCTTTAACTTGCATAATGTCACCGACACTGACTGATGGTGCCGAAGAAGAATATGACTCCGAATTCATTTTCTCTTTGTTACCCAAGACTTGATCCACCTCTGGCATAGCAGAATAAACATCAGGATTTAACTGAGCACTACAACCAGTAACAATGATTTTTGCATTTGGATTACGGCGAGAATATTGGCGTATACTCTGGCGCGCTTTACGCTCCGCTTCTTGCGTTACCGCACAGGTATTAAAAACCACCGCATCATCCAAGTGATTCGCTCTCAAGTGTTCAGATATAACGGCCGATTCATAGGTATTTAAACGGCAACCAAACGTGATAACATTTGTTTCCAGTGCCTCTGTATTTTTTCCATCAGCGTTATTCATACATCAGCCCTATTCATGTTGTGACATGCTAGACAGTGCACGCCTTAATTCACTTGGTAGTGAAAAAACCACTTTTTCCTCCACACCAGGATTTTCAGCCGGTGCTTCGGCCCCCCCAAGCGACCAACTGATCAATCACCTGTTGCACCTGATTTTCTGGCGCTGATGCTCCTGCAGTAACTCCGATCACAGACACACCATCAAACCACCTACGGTCAAGTAATGACGGTTTGTCAACTAAATAACCTGGGATATTCGAACGTAGAGCTAATTCTCGTAGCCGATTGGAATTAGAACTCGCGGGTGAACCAATAACCAATAGCACATCCACCTTGGTTAACAGGTCTTTCACGGCATTCTGGCGATTCTGTGTTGCATAACATATATCTTCTTTACGCGGCCCCTGGATTGCAGGAAAGCGTGATTGCAAAATCCCAACGATTAACGCGGTATCATCAACTGACAGTGTGGTTTGGGTAACAAACGCACAAGATTCCGGCTGTTGCAAACATAAACTTCTCGCCTGTTCTTCATTTTCCACCAAATGAATCAGGCTTTGATCTGCATATTGCCCCATTGTTCCTTCAACTTCTGGGTGACCAGCATGCCCAATCAAGACACACTCGATACGCTGCTTTGAGTAGCGAGCAACTTGCATGTGCACTTTTGTCACCAATGGGCACGTTGCATCAAACACACGCAAATCACGAGAAAGAGCTTCTTCACGAACAGCCTGAGAGACACCATGCGCACTGTAGATCACCGTAGAACCGCATGGAATTTCAGACAGATGATCAGTAAAGATCGCCCCTTTTAGCTCCAACGCCTGAACCACTGGGCGGTTATGGACTACCTCGTGCCTGACATAGATAGGTCGACCAAACAGCTCTAACGCTTTTTCGACAATGGTAATAGCACGATCAACACCAGCGCAAAATCCCCGCGGGTTAGCTAATAATATTTTCATGGTTTTTTCTCTTCATATAAAAACAAACATAAAATTAAAATAAACACCCCTATACTAACCGCCATGTCTGCGACATTAAATGTTGGAAAGTGCCATTGTTTTACGTGGAAATCGATAAAATCAACCACCTTTCCTTGGCGCAAACGATCTATAAAGTTACCGATAGCGCCACCAATAATCAATGCCAAAGCGACAGACTGCCAACGGTGCGCAGCAGAAGTTTTAGCCAGCCAATAAACCAACAGAGCGGAAATAGTCAACGAAATAACCAGAAGAAACACAACCTGCCACCCATTTTGAGTGCTTAAGAAACTAAACGCAGCACCTTTGTTGTACACTAATGTAAGATTCAAAAATGGCAATAACTTAGAAGACTCAAACTGATCAAATTTAACCACAACCCACCACTTTGTCAGCTGGTCCACAGCCACCACGATTGCACTAACTAATAACCAATGCCACCAACCGGCCGACCCCATTCTTTTTTGCATAAACATCATTCCAAATTTCTAATCAACCGCTACTCTAGCACAATTGATAAAAAAAAACACGTCGGATGATACTGAGAAACCGGGCACACATGAGAAAACCGTACTAATTTAAGTTAATGATAAATACAACATCTGAATGACCGGGATCATCACATCAGTCACCGCTGAATCTAAAGTAATCCAAAAATTAACGCACTAAACCAGCGGTTGGACTTGCTTTACGATCAGAAGGCTGTTTATTAAGCTCAGGCATTTCAGTCATCGTTTGAACAAAACAAAGTCTCGGTCGGTACTTTTCACCACGTAATTTCGATGGTGCTTGGAACGTTGCCACCTTATGTACAGACTCTAAGTGTACAGGCTCTAATGCTGTAAGCAATTCCTGAAATAAGTCATAACCATGACATTTAAAAAATAAAATCATTTTAGAGACCTCATCGGACGAAAAATCCAAGTCCGTACTTCCCAGTTTGGGCTTCTTTCTCTGAAACGGTGATGCCGATTTCGGCAAGCGAGGGGAAACCAAAAAAGAAACCGAAAAGTTAGAGCGGGCTTTAATCGGAATCAAATCGAGGGATTCCATAGCAAACAGCGACTGCGTCCCAAATTTTGATTCGTCGAATAAGGCTTTCAGCGACGTCTTACGCTTCTCAAAGTGCTCAATCGTATCAAAGACAGCAACCAACCTAGCGCTAGGCAACGATTCTCCAGCAAATAAAGCTGCCAGAGATTTCTTCCAAAACCGCTGCATTTGCAGATCAGCTTGAGATGATATAGAGTTGTGAGCGAATTCAATCCGCCTCAAATAAGTACTAAGGACATTCACAAACACCTTATGGAGAAATGGCTCCCTGCATAAATAAGTAAACAGGGCTTTATTTAGCTGCGGGTCTGGCTTCTCTGCACTAAACACCAAAGGTTTGTAACTCTCGTCCCAGCCGCTTATATGATAAGCATTTTGTATTGCATGCTGCAACACATGCACAGCGTATTCATCAGACCAGCGATGGCCCTTAATGTGAGTCATAACTTTGTACTCGCGAGAACAAACTCTCTGACCGCTACCAAAAGGCAAATACTCAACATCGTTAACCGCTGACGAACTCAAGAAGTACATCGCATAACTTGCTGTTTCATGCGCAATGTATGAAATGGAACTGTTCATCACTGCGCGTGAGCTCTCTTCTGTAACGCCATCCCTATTAGAGTACCTAGCTACACTGGCGTAAAGCGCTTTTGATATTTTAGTTAACGCCGTGACCAAAGTATCTTTACTATACTCTCCAAAAAAATGAACCAAGGAAAGCATTCTCCCCTTTTTGTCAGAACTGGAACCCAACTTTCTGGCCCAAAAATTCTCCCAATCAAAACCAGTACCCGAGGATTGTAAACTGTGCCTAAAACGAGCTCGTAGCACCTCAGACAGTACGTTCTCCAGCTTATCTTTTATACCTGAAACTGGATTGGATCGATCAGATTTAGCTGATGAGTCCATGTTGGATAGGATCGAGGGATCCAGCAATTTTGCCAGAGGCAACACCCCTTTTTTCCAAAGATCAGCCGTTCCAGCGTAAGAGAAAGCAGAGATATTGAGCGATGTCTCTGTTTCACTGATGAAGCGATCCCAGTGCTCCCACTGAACTTCACAACCGCAATATGCAGAAAGCGCCTCAACATCAGGCATATAAACTCGATCAAGGGCTTCTTCTAGATTGTCTAAAGAGGAAGTGAGTAAAGGCTCACGCTCGTCACGGCTCACACCCTGTGAAGTCAACTCCGCAATGATATTAAATTTAAATAGAGCACCATCAGCCACAACGATTTTTATCACGGTATCTTCAGGAAGGTAGCTAGAGAAAGCTGAGCGTCCTTTGTTAACACTAGAGCGAGAAGCTTTACCGCTTGGCTTAAACGCGTTTGCCATGTTACGAGCCAGCACGCTTGGAGAGAGCTGAGGGAATTTTGCGTGCGATATCATTATCGATAACTGATCGACAGTAGGTTCGCGTGATTCTTTAAGAAAACATGCAATTTGTTTGGCTAGATTCGTATCTAAACTAAAAGCCAACACTATTTGTCGCTTCATAACACTCCTGATCTGTACTACATATAATTCTGAGTATTTTTTTAGTTGATATTTACCATTTTAACAGTAGTTTATTAAAGAATTCTTAATCTGCTATCACGAATTCGAGATTTATTGAGTTTAAAATATAAACAAAAACATAACGCTTCGCATCTCATTTCAATCTGCCAAGATTACCATCAAGACGTGACATGAGCAAGATAAGTAAAACAAAACCATTAAAAAGCTGCGCGATATTGGGTAGACTAAGGGTCAACGTGCAGATTTAACAATGCTGTTCACACAAAAAACGCTTTAAAAAAAACAACATGCAAAAAAATTTGAGTTACAGTTGAGCAACACTAGTAGTAAAGCCTCGCATGGTCAAAATGACACGAAAGTTGACAAGGGGGCGCAAAACGGGTAATTAAATTGTTATGAACAAAAAACACAAAGAAAAGAATCAACCGTATAAAATTGAAAACATTCTTAGTCAAATCCCCGTACATGTCTACTGGTACGATTTAAACAGCTGTTTCCAAGGCTGCAACGAACTTCAAGCTAAAACACTGGGCTTGAAATCCAACCTTGATATAATTGGTCAACATTTGGCAAGCTTCATGCCCGAATCAGAGTGGATACAAATCGAAAAAAATAATCAAAAAGTCCTACAGCAAGGTCATACTCTTGTTTTTGAAGAAATGCACACCAACCGACACGGTAAAAAAAAAATCTACCTAAGCCACAAAACACCACTAAAAAATAAAACTGGGGAAATCATTGGCATCGTCGGTGTTTCCCACGATATCACCAGTATCAGATCGATCAGCACAGCCCCTTTGACAAATAAATACCTCAATGATGAAACCTCATCCATATCAACCAGCAACCAATTTCCCTTCTCAGACAACAAAACCATCTCCACATTCTCTCAGTACGTAACAAGCATACGTGACTACTATGAAAATATTATCGCGATCATGCCGGGGCACGTCTACTGGCAGAATAACCAAGGCACACTACTCGGTTGCAATGACAACCAAGCACACACTCTTGGCTTAAATAATCGAAAAGAAATTTTTGGGAAGACCATCAGTTCTTTTCTAGACGAAAAAGAATCGAAAACCCACAATGACACCTTCAACACAGTTATGAAGACTAAACAGTCTGTTATACTTGAAGAAAAAAGCACCGACGGAAAAGGTAACGAAAAATACTATTTCACACAAAAAAGACCCATTCTCGATAATGACGGTAGCACATTGGGGTTACTTGGGTATTCTTTAGATATAACCGAACGAAAAAAGGCGGAGCTCGAAGTCATCAGAGCCAGAGAAAAAGCTGAAATAGCCAACCAAGCTAAGTCAGATTTCTTAATGAATATGAGTCATGATTTACGCACCCCGTGCAGCGGTATTGTTGGATTAGCTAAAATCCTCAGCGAAAAAGAAAATGACCCTGTAAAAAAAATGGAACTACAACATATCGTAAAGTCGAGTGAAAACTTGCTTAATCTGCTTAATGAAATATTGGATTTCACCAAAGTCGAAGATGGGGCATATAAAACACTAAAACAACATTTTAATTTACGCAAACTCATCAACAGCATACACGAACTTTTGGCAGCAGAAATAGAATACAAAAACTTAACGACCCAGATAGACTACCCAAACACCATGCCCGATAATATCATCAGTGATCCTGTTGCGTTACATCGAGTCTTACTTAACCTGCTTGGTAATGCCATTAAATTCACCGAGACTGGCAGCATCAAAACCCAGATAAATATCGACAAAACCAAATCAATGCTCACGATATCTATACAAGACACTGGAATTGGTATTGAGGAAAACAAACTCGGCGTTATTTTCGACCGCTTTTCACGACTATCACCGGCTTATGATGGCAAGCATAACGGAACAGGATTAGGGCTGAGCACCGTATCGCGACTTTTAATCGAACTCGACGGACACATCAATGTTACAAGCAAAATCAACCTAGGTAGCGTGTTCACCATAAATATCCCAATCGAATTAAATAAGAATGAACATCACAACCAACATCAACCCGAATCCCAAGCGCCAAACAAGGAGCTCGACTTCAGCATCAACCCGGGACTCAGTGTATTAGTCGTGGAAGACGATTTCATTTCAAAACAAGTCAGTAAAGCCTTATTCGAATCCTTCTTGGCTGAAGTCACGTGGGTAGGCACCGCAAATGAGGCACTCTGCTGTGATTTATCACAATTCGATTTTATTCTCACCGATATAGGATTACCGGACATGAGCGGTTTTGAATTAGCAAAGAAGATTCGACAATGGGAAAAGGATCACCGAGTCAGCGAGCCGTGTTTTATTGTTGGGCTAACGGCACATATTAACCCATCTTATTTAAAGAAAATGGAGAACTGCGGACTGTCTGATTTAATACAAAAACCGTTGACCCGCGAGCACATCGAGCAATTTTAACCTTTCGCCTCAAGTATTAATTTAATCATCAATCATTTTAAGGCATAGTTTCAATTTTGATTAGGTATCTCATCAACTCACTGCTTGCTAACCGTTTCGTATTCTCAGCCATATCGCAATTTTTGACGATGTAAGAAACTATGGTGCCCCCATCATTGTCAGATGTTCTTCTAACTAAATCAGTCACATCGGCCCCATCCAGCAAAGCATCCAACCGTTCTTGCGGGTTATCTTCATCACCATGACTATCATGCGCTGGAAACTCCAGTGTGTTTACGCAATCAACTTTCGGCTCCGGTGGCAAGGTTTCTTTGTAGATCAAGTTATTGACCCCAGCATCTGCAGCTATGCCCTGAATTTTTGCACGGTTGGCCTCACAAAATGACGTAACCACGGCTGGATTTTTCTTCCACTCTTCCCATTTTGGATAAATAAACAGATCAATAAGTCCAGTTGGAAAAATTTCTTGACGAGATTTAGCAGCCTGTGGCGGATTTGTACCATCCGATAGTATAGCAGGTGTGTGTTCATTAACAACTTGAGGGATAACGCGGTACTGCCCAACAAATAAACCATTTTCATTTAAAGATTGAAAGAATTTGTCGTTTGGTAGAAACATCCTATCTACTAATTTATTTAAATCTGCTAGCCGTACTCTATAATAGCAATCCACAGCTGGATAATGCGAATAACTGGACTTTACCTTATAAATAAACTCAAGCTGCCCACCCGTGCCAGTGTTAGCTACAGAGGAGAAATTTTCTGCATGATCGAAAAAACGCAACGCCTCATCATCTCCACTTTGAGCAACGCTCGTGGATGACACTTGAAACGCCACACAAGCGGCTACCACCGCACTGATTTTTTTGATCGCCATAATATCCCCCTTTTTCAACCAATTTAGTCTCATAGGAAATATAGAACATTATTTTTGAATTTCCACCCAAACTGCCGTTTATCGATCTATCTATATGATTGTATGGAACTTAAAATGCAACACGGGATTCTGTTTCCCATGCTATCAGTTTTTCACAAAAAGCAAGAGCGACAACACACAAATCAGCAAGACATTGATTTCGAACCAACTAAAGAAAAAACCGCACTCAAAGTCTCATAACAAATTCAGGGGCGGATGAATCCAGAACAGTCGCATTAGAACTGAGCCATCTCAATATATCATTTTGCGAAGCGGAATTCGCTGGTTTGAATAAACCAATAATAAAATTCTCGACCGTCAGTGCTCGCCACCTGTAATAAAATGCAAGCTGTTTAGAGCAACTTGGAAGAACATGATTAATCCCAAGCTTTTGTTGATAGAAAAGACTGTTTATCAAGCGCCCTTCTTCTTTATAATTGAGGAATTCCTTATCAAGATAACCCAATAACTTCATAAGCCCAGCAAATACATCTTCTGTTATATTGATACCAGGACAACTCACACTCGCTAAAGATAACCACTTGATTAATAATAACGATTTTTTGAAAGCACGCCTTTTTTTCAACAAAGGTTGCTCGATAGCATCGACTTCCTCAAACCAACAACGCGACACCACACTAATAGTCGGCTTCGGATTCCGCAATAACGAATGGTAAATTGGCATCAAATTAAACTGATTGTTTTGCTCATCGATCTTAAGCTGACATACCACAGTTGAAATAGGCTGACGAGCCATGTAATCCTCAATTGACCCACAGAATAAACTAAAGTCCATCTTAAACCTTCCGAGCTGATACCGTACTTGGTAGGGCACATACTGATCGCCGTTTAGACATTGATTCACACCGATAAAACCGCAAGACACCATCAGTTGAACCAACTTTCTGTATTCAAACTGCATGTAATTCGGATCTTCCTCTTGCTGTTTTGGATAGAGAACTAAATAATCAAAATCCGAGGGGTTATGTGAAGCATAAGGACTTATATTAATTGGCAAATTAGATCCGAACTTATAGAATGACACATTTTGCTTGGATAATTCACTTATTAGCTTGGACAAAGGTCGACGTAAGTCCTGATGCAAAGTGCTTGAGAGATAGAAGGATTCCCCTCTAACAATCCCCTCGTCACCCAAAGACATCTCACCATCATTACTCTCACGTTGGTGCGGGATTTTTATTGGACTATGTGGCGGAAGTGAGCCGTGATTATGAACACTGGTTTGCGCATTTGGCATTAATGGTCCAGATCGATTTTCACTACTAGAAGCGACCTCATCCTCTTGTTGAGAGGTTAGCTTAGCAGGTTTGTTCAACTGCCCTCGCAAAAAATCACGTTGATTCCTCAGGGCACTTAATTCACCCTCTAGCTGTTTAATCTTAGACTGTAATTGACTATTCGCAGCCACTATTTCTTTTTTGATATTTTCAACACATTTAGCTTTTTTTTCTGCAATTCCTGCCCTCTCTTCTGCTTGCTCAGCTCTTTCTCTTGCTCTTTGTGCCTTCTCCTCAGAATTAAACTTGGTTTTCGAACAAAGATCAGAGAACTGTAGCAAGGCCTCTAGTTTGTTCTCTAGTACGCTATCTTTTTCGTTCATCTGACGTTTAAAACTTCCTTTCAGTGAAGCGATGATATCAGCATGCTCTCTCTTTAGATTCGCCATTTCTGTTTGGTGTTGTTGCTGCAAAGCCTCCATGGCTTCTTTTTGTATCTGCTGAGACTTCTCCATTGCTTTTGCACGCTTACTTTGAGCACCTTCAAGACTCACCACTTGTGCTTTAAGCCTATCATTCTCATTAGTCAAACTTTCGTTTACGCACTTTTGACTCTGCAGCTGGTTCATCAGTTCATCATTCTCTTGGATTTTTGTACACAACTCATTTTTTTTCTCTTCACTTTCGTGACGCTTAGTAGCTAATTGATCACGCTCTACCTTAAGCAAACTCTCAACAGCTTCTTTCTGTTGCAATAATTGCGTATTCATATGTATAATTTTACTTGTATCAGACTTAAGTGTAGTGTTAGCGCTAGTTAACTCATCACAGGTTTGTTTCATTTTACGTAATTCATCGCCTTGCGTTTCAAGCTTGGCTTTCAATTCTTCAATTTTTGCCTCATACTGCAGATTTTGAATAGACAAACCCTTATTTTTTTTAATACTTTCTTTCTGCCCGTTTAATTTATTTTGAGCTTCTTTTAGTTGTTTATCAGATTCAGAAAACGCTTTTTTCCAATTCGCCACCTCACCTTCTAAACCCGCTTCTATCTTCTTCTGCTTTGTATCTAGATTTGAAAGTATTCGTTTCTGCAAACTCGACATTTGTTCTATCTTACGCTTCATCTCACCTTGGTATCTAACTTGAATTTGCTGCAAGTAATGCTTGTGCCTTTCACCACTTATTGCAATCTCTCTTCTGGATTCATCTCTCTCACTTTTTAATTGCGCGATCATGACGTTCACCATGTTCGCTCTACTTAACCAATCTTGACCGAGAGCGTTCTTTTTGTTGTTAAAATCAGGGAGATTTTTTACACAATCATTATTAGGATACGATTGAAGCAATTCTTCTTTAAAGTCAGCTAATAGTGTTAGTAATTTATTTAGTAAGTTAAAGTCTTCTTGCCAATTATAGATATGATACGTTTCAGCGTCATATGATTGGAGTTGTTTTTTCAAATCCTCACTGCCCTTAGCCAAGACAACATGTTGACTTAATAGCGCATAAATTTGGTGAATCTGAGATACATAATCATTCAGTATCTCTTCATCACAATCAACCAATTTTTTTTCAGATAGCTCTTTATAATGCATACGAATAAACATGATCATTAACTGTTGTGCTTTTTTATCTAAATGACTCGTAAATAGATACTGATTACTTTCACTTTCAGTATTTGGGTCAACCTGTTGTGACTGTCGGTCGCTTTTTTTCTTCTCTACAACTTTACTGGCATTGAATTTTGTTAATGCCAATAATTGGTCTCGACCATACAGTGCAGCAACTGCATTTTCGAGAATATTCTTTAGCATGTTAAGAACATCTTTATTCTTACTCATGATCTCTGCGCCAATAACGTATAACAAAGGAGGATTGATACTATATGTCACATCTGTTCGAATACCTTTTGTTACACAGACCTTCATTGACTCGTAAAAAACACTCGGTACGAATTCACAAATATGATTCCACAACGCCTCCCACGAAGGGAGTGTCTCATTCTTTCTTGCCTTACCTGGAACGAATGTACTCATGGCTATAATCAAAAACTCCGCAATTGATATCGCTTTCTTATCCTCTTTGGACTTTGTTTTAAGGGTATAAAAGAGACGATCCGAACTCAGCTCTTTCACATAGACACGTTGCGTTAAAACTGCGCAAAGTTCACTCTCAGACTTTCCGCGCCGAAAGTCAGCCAAGGCCTTTTTGAATTCGTCTATATCCCAACCATTCAACGCCTCAACAAACCTGGGCAACACAGCGCCCGCCTTTTTTTCACCTGCTTCTCTCATAATTCACCCGCAATCTATTTCAGAAACCATGCATCCATTGCTTTGTTATCAATCTTGCTGTTGATTTTAAGGTTTTTATATTAAAATAATATTAATAAGATAGAAAATAATGCCTAAAAACATACTAAAAAATCAATGACACCATCTCAATAACCCCTCTTTTTCCATGTAAAAATGACTATCTCGATGATGAATGACACGATTTGGACGCGAAGCCAAGAATAAAATCGTAACTACATGATTAAGCAGTACATTTAAATTAAGTGTCAATTTGACAACGGCATAAGCGGAACTCAACGCAACTCGACATACTCTGCTTAGTGTTTTTGAAAACATACTGCGTTTACTCCACCCTGTCATGCCTTTTATTACTGAAGAGTTGTGGCAATCATTGAAACCGTTACGTAATTCAAAGAGCGACAGCATCATGAATGCAGGCTACCCCACAACGAAACAGACAAATCCTGAGTGAAAAATCATCGCTATGCCTTCTGAAGAAGCTATCGTTCAATGAAATTAAACCTTAATTCTGTTTATAATTGCGATCGTAAATCACCTGAATGTACTCTCGATACGTGACTGGTGAAAAATCACTCTGCGACGAATCACTGGTAGTCGTAACCGGCTTAATGACCACATCCAAATCAGGTTGTAAAAAATACGCCAATGAATACCGTTTTCGTTGAGTGGGGCTATACCATAATGAGTTTCATCTTGCCGACATGCCTGAGGGTAATACTGTAGCATACGTAAGTTATACCAGGGGTGCGGCTGAATCACATACTGAAAAGCGTCTTCGCTCATACAATATGCCAACGCAAAGGCTTGAAGCAGACGGCAGCTCAACTTCGTCATTTCATGCATATATGTTAATGCTACAGTCTTTAACCTCGGCAGCGTTGCTGGCCATTGATTTTCACCTGAAAAATACGTGCCATCAGATCGATCACTTTGACTCGAATCACACTCAACCATCACCCCGAGTGAATCACTGAGATTGGGTCTTGATGTCGATTCTCCTATCCCGGTTTTTTTTAGCGAAACACTTTTATTGGGAATAAACCCACGCAAATTTCGATGTGCTTTTATTTTCATTTTTTCATCAGTCGATAGCGCATGAAATGATTTAGACAGCGATAGCATCTCTTCAATTAAAGACTGGGGAATGGGATGATTAATCACCTGCCCAAAGCCAACTACCGAATAAACTTGGCGCAGTTGCTTTGCAATCTCTCGAATACCATCGGGAGAATACAACCCAGCTATATCAATGACAGGTATGCTCATATTTTTTTATCCTTCTGGGTATAACGAGTAATCATTCGCTCGGTTATCTGGACACCATCACACTTCACACGATTATAGCATAACAGTCATATTACTGATAATGAGAATAGAAATCCAAGTGATCTATTGTGATCTTGCAGCCCTTGTCCAGAATCATCGTATCAAGATTTTTGTTTCCTAGCTCAATTTTACTTCCACGTTTCATATTAGAGAGACATTGCAAATTACAGACAGATTGGTTTACTGTTCTTGGTCATCATTTTCTCTTACCCTGTAAAACACAGTCAAATTGCAGTGCAAAAAATAAGCAAGTCAACTTTATTGTTGCACATATGATGTTGATATATCACTGTTTTAATTTTAATTTCTGCCCCAATGTCACGCAACACTCCCATAACGCTCAAACTCTTGAGTTAATTCGTGACAAGCCTATAGGGGTTAGTTAAAATCTGAACTTGATTAAAAAAGGCGGCACACCATGACACAATCCACAGACACATTTTCTTTTCCAGATAACGAACTCAAGGTGCTTGAGTTTTGGCGTGAGCACAACACCTTTCAGAAAACCCTGGATAAAACCGCCGACGGCCCTGTGTATGCCTTTTATGATGGCCCGCCGTTTGCAACGGGTCTGCCACATCACGGGCACTTACTGGCCTCCACCATCAAAGATATCATTCCACGTTATTTCACCATGAACGGCTATTACGTCGAACGCCGATTTGGCTGGGATTGTCACGGCCTGCCCATTGAATACGAAATTGACAAACAGTTTGGCCAATCCACTGCCGATATTGTTGAGCAGCAGGGCATCAAGGTGTACAACCAAGCCTGTCGCGATATCGTGCAACGCTACGCTGGCGAATGGCGCCACACCGTGGAACGCATTGGCCGTTGGGTCGACTTCGACAATGATTACAAAACCATGAACCCCGACTTCATGGAGTCCGTGTGGTGGGTGTTCAAACAGTTGTGGGAACAAGACCTCATTTACCAAGGCACTAAAGTGGTGCCCTTCTCCACCGCGCTCGGCACCGGGTTATCTAACTTCGAAGCCGGCTCCAATTACCAAGATGTGCAAGACCCGGCCATCACCGTGCTATTAAAACTCAATGACGAACCACACCATCTAGCCGTTTGGACCACCACACCGTGGACGTTACCGAGCAACTTGGGTGTGTGTGTTAATGCCAACATCACTTACGTGCTGGTTGAAGCCAGCGAACTGAATAAAACATTTTATTGCGCTAAGGAGCGTTTAGACGACTTACAAAAACACCTCAAATTGGATATCAAAGAGGAAGTACTTGGCCAAGCTCTAATAGGAAAAAAATACACCCCACTGTTTGATTATTTTTCTCACCTGGCACAAGAAGGCGCGTTCCAGGTGGTGGCTGACGATTTTGTTACTACCGATGATGGTACCGGCCTGGTTCATATGGCCCCAGCGTTTGGTGAAGACGATGCTCGCGTACTCAGTGCCGCTGGTCTTAAAACCCATGTTTGTCCCGTGGACAACAACGGCTGCTTCACCCAAGAGGTCACCGATTTTCAAGGTCAATACGTTAAAGATGCCGATAAGCATATTATCAAACAGCTTAAGCAAAGCGGCCAGCTTATTCATCAAGATACCATTCAACACAGCTACCCCTTCTGCCCACGATCTGACACTCCACTGATTTATCGTGCGATCCCCTCTTGGTACGTGCGCGTGGAAAGCTTAAAAGATCGTTTACTCAAAAACAACGAACAAATTAACTGGATTCCGGGTCACCTAAAGCACGGCCGTTTTGGTAAATGGCTAGAAAACGCAAGAGACTGGGCCATTTCACGTCATCGAGTTTGGGGCACACCATTGCCCGTCTGGAAAAATGACGAAACAGGTGCCTTCATCTGCATCGGTTCAATTGACGAGCTAGAACAATACACGGGTATAAAAGTGGATGATTTACACCGCGACACAGTAGATGAACTGACATTCACAGTTCCTGGTCAAGCAGGCACGTACAGCCGCATCAGCGAAGTACTGGATTGCTGGTTTGAATCCGGCTCCATGCCGTATGCGCAAAAACACTATCCTTTTGAGCACAAAGACGCATTTGAACAAGGCTACCCCGCGGAATTTATTGCCGAAGGTTTGGACCAAACTCGAGGCTGGTTTTACACGCTCACCGTTTTAGCGACCGCTTTATTTGATAAACCGGCGTTCAAGAACGTGATTGTCAACGGAATCGTGATGGCAGAGGACGGTAAAAAAATGTCAAAACGTCTTCGCAACTACACCGCACCCGATGAACTGATGGAGCGTTTTGGCGCTGATGCATTACGCTTGTACCTCATTAACTCCGGTTTAGTCAAAGCAGAGGAGCAACGTTTCAGTGACGATGGCGTAAAGGACATGGTGCGTCGCACCCTGTTACCATGGCATAACGCATTTAAATTTTTACACACCTACGCTCAGGCTGATGGTTGGCGCGCTGATCACCAGCACCCGCAACAACCGCACATTCTAGATGAGTGGATACTATCACGTATTCAGACCTTAAAATCACTCATTCAACAGCACATGCACGCATACCGGTTATACTTGGTCGTACCTGAGCTCTTGTTATTTATCGACGATATGACCAACGTGTATATTCGCTTGAATCGCGCGAGATTCTGGTCAGACAGTATGACCCCTGATAAAGCAGCGGCTTTTAGCACGCTATACCAAGTGATCCTCGAGTTTTCTCAATGCATGGCGCCATTCACACCGTTCTTGGCAGAGAGCGTGTATCAATCGTTGTTAGACCTGCATGACGACAAGCAGCATCACCCCAAATCCATTCATCTGTGTGATTACCCAAAAGCGAATGAAAAACTGATTCAACCCGAGCTGGAAGAAGCCGCCGCTCGCTTGAAACAAATTTTAATCTTAGGACGTCAGCGTCGTGGTGAACTAAAAATAAAAACCAAAACACCATTAAGCACACTCACCATCATTCATAAAGACGCCGAGTTACTGAGCGAAATACAGAAACTCGAGGATGTCATTAAACAAGAACTTAATATTAAACAGGTGGTTTACGATCAAGCAGAAGCTAACTATATTAATCTTTATGCTAAACCGAATTCACCACGCTTAGGCGCACGATTACAAAAACGCTTTGGGCAATTCAGAGGTCTGATACAAGCACTGAACCACGAGCAAATTGAAACCTTAGAAAAAGGCGAGCCGATCACACTACAGGATGAGGTGTTCACCCGTGAGGATGTCTTGATCTTCCGCGAAGCTAAAGAAGGGACAGATACGGTCACCAACCGTCACGTTTCTATTGTGATCGATGGAAACTTAACTCAAGAGCTGATCAACGAAGGTATTGCTCGCGAGGTAGTGAATCGAATTCAAAAAACTCGCAAAGATCTCAACCTCAATGTCAGCGATCGAATTCATATCAGCTTCGATGTCAGTGAGGAACTCAAACCGATTATTGAGAAACACTTGGATTACATCTGCCAGGAAACGTTGTGCACTCAATCTATCTTCACGTCAATGAATGAAGCTGACTGTGAGGATAACATTGATGGCCACCGGTTAAAACTGGCAATTAAAGTTTTATAATCCAAAAAAAGCGATACAACGCAATCCAGTCCATTCGTCATTGCGAGAAGCGTCAGCGCCGAAGCAATCCAGCCCTCCCGTCATTGCGAGGAGCGTTAGCTCCGAAGCAATCCAGTTCTTTCCCAACCCGTCATTGCGAGGAGCACAGCAACGACGCAATCCAGCTCTCCTGTCATTGCGAGGAGCGTCAGCAACGAAGCAATCCAGCTCTTCCACCATTGCGACCTTCCTCGTCATCGTGAGAAGCGTCAGCGACGACTCAATCCAGCCCATTC
>CACHNP010000034.1 GCA_902581285.1 uncultured Gammaproteobacteria bacterium
ACCCGCATACTATAAGTCTGAGCGAGCTCAGAAAAATTGCAAAATCACACCAATTAGACCACCTAGCCAATGACCGTGACAGCACCTTACAACTGATAATGAGCTATGTTATTGAGCCCAAATTGGGACAAAACAAACCAATATTTATCTATGATTTCCCAGAATCTCAAGCGGCATTAGCCGCACTGCGCCAAGATGGAGCGTATACTGTAGCGGAACGCTTTGAAATGATTTATCGATCAAAAGAAATTGCTAATGGTTTTCAAGAACTCAACTGTGAAAAACAACAACGCGAGCGCTTTAACCAAGACATCATTAAACGACAGCTCCTAAAAAAACACCAACCATCAATCGACAACAAATTCATCCAATGCCTAAACAGCTTACCCAACTGCGCAGGCGTCGCGCTAGGCGTTGACAGGTTGTTTATGATAAAGCACAACATCAAAGAAATAAAACACGCAATTAGCTTTAATTGGGACGCATTATAGCAATAGGGCTGCCCATCAAAAGTGAATCGCCTGCCGCCACGCCGAGTTGCTCAATCTGATTTTCTTGAGTTAGCATAATGACAGTGGAACCCAGCTGAAAATAACCAATTTCATCACCTTTCGTGAAACGGTGCTGATTTGATGAGTACTCCCAATGAGTAATTCCGGATGAACCTGGTCGCACTTCACCATGCCAAGATGTAACCACGCTGCCAACAATCATAGCACCAACAAAAATCACAGCCACACGCCCCATGAGCGTGTTAAAGATACACACAACCCGCTCGTTACGCGCAAACACGGAGCCAACATGATCGATCACTAATGGCTGAACTGAAAAAAGACGCCCTGGCACGTAAGTCATGCTAATTAGCTCGCCATCTAGTGGAATGTGAACTCGGTGGTAATCTTTGGGTGACAAATAAGCGGTAACATAGTGGCCATTTTGAAAGTGAGCTGTTTCAGCATGATCATGCGCAAGTAAGGCAGATAAATCATAATACTGGCCTTTTGCTTGCATCAACACGCCAGAACGAATCACACCACATTCACCCACTGCACCATCAACAGGTGAAACAATCACTTTGGGGTCGTTATGAATGGGTCGCTTGCTGGGCTTCAATAAACGAGTAAAAAAACAATTAAATGTTGGGAAAGAGCGAAGATCACTGAGCTGAGCTTCATCCATATTCACACCATATGACTTTATAAAGCGCTTAATGACGAAGCGAGTTATAAACCCAAATTGACGACGGGCAAAAAAACCGGCCATTCGTGTGATGGTATAAGCGGGTAAAATAGATATAAAAAACAACCTTATCCTCTTCATTCGTCTTCCTCTCGACCTTTATAGACCCTGTCATTGTAGCGTTATTTGAGATAAAGGTCATGCAAAAAACCCAACTGGGGCACTATCGATCGTATCCTTCAAATAGTTTATACTATTTGCACATCAACAGGAGAAGCTATGCAGATTTTTTTAGTGGGCGGTGCTGTCAGAAATCAACTTTTAAATATTCCAATCACTGATAAAGATTGGGTGGTGGTTGGCTCAACCCCAGATGAATTAAAAAAACTGGGATACAAGCCGGTCGGTAAAGATTTCCCCGTTTTTTTACACCCAAAAACACACGAAGAATACGCGCTTGCAAGAACCGAGAGAAAAGTAGCAAAAGGCTACCAAGGTTTCAAGTTTTACTACGCACCCGATGTCACATTGACGGAGGACTTAGGTCGACGTGATCTCACTATTAATGCCATGGCACTTGACAACAATCAGCAACTAGTTGACCCCTACTACGGTCAAAATGATCTTAAAAAAAAATACTTCAGACATGTTTCCAGTGCCTTTGCAGAGGACCCCGTGAGGATCCTTCGCGTTGCTCGCTTTGCAAGCTACCTACCAGATTTTACGGTACACGCCAGCACTAACGCGTTGATGAAGAGCATGGTCAAATCAGGAGAGGTTGACGCACTCGTTCCCGAACGAGTATGGAAAGAGTTGTCACGTGCACTTGAAAATAAAAAACCAACTCGATTTTTTGAAGTGCTGATGGATTGCGATGCACACGCAAGACTATGGAGCGAGATCGACGACAGCTGCCTACAGAATCTAAATCACATGAGCGAGAATTCAAACAACCCGGTATTTCGATTCAGCGCGCTCTGTTTCTCATTCACACAACAACAACTGACCTTATTTGTCAAAAAATACAAAGTTCCTAACGATTTTTTTCACATTGCAAAACGTGTCATCTCTCAAGTTGAAACACTCGGCACCCTAGACACCAAAGATGCCGAAGCTGTATTTCAATTTTTGAATACATGTGATGCGTTACGCCAAACCTCACCCTTCTTATCGATGTGTGAAATAGGGGTGATTATGACAAACGCAATACCAATAAATAGGCTTAATCTACTCAGAGATTGTATTAAAGCGATAAAAAAAGTCGACACCAGCCCCCTTGTTAAGCAAGGGTTGACTGGACTTGAGTTTAAAGCCGCACTAAAACCACTTCAAATCAATAGGATAGAAAGACTGTTGAGAAAAACCTAGCGTTGCACAAAAAAAGTTGAAATTCACTTTTTGTAGTCTATACTTCACGCAACTTGAAAACAAAGGAGCATGGTATGATTCAATTTTTTAAAAATTTTTCCAAATACACAAAGCGAGTGTACTTTACAAAGGCATTTGATCTTCAATCACGAGCAAGCCGCAAAGAGCATAGCTATGCACTATGGATATTCACTTTGATGGTGCCATTACTAACTCTTATGTGGATGTGGATAGGGGTGGGAATGATGTTTGGAAACTTTGGGGCGTTATTTATTGGTGTACCTGTTTCACTTCCAATCCTTTTTGGCATTCTCTCAGTCAGCGTAAGACGACTCAATGATTGTAACATTCCACTTATACTTAGTTTCATGATAGTGACAGGTACAGTGACAGCGTTAACGTTAACAATCATAGCAATTTGTTTTAGAAACTCTTCAATTGTCGTATTAGCCCCCATATTCATAATTCTGTTTCTTCTCTTGTTACACTATCTAACAAGACCATCAACTCCAGGAGAAAATAAATACGGGCCACAACCTGTTGAGGAATACAGCAAGCAGTCTGCTGTGGAACTTACCAAAACAATACAAGCTCTTGAAAATCAAATGTTGGACCATGCGAAAGATCTGGATTTTGAAAAAGCAGCTGAGTTGCGCGATAAGATTGCAGAAATACAAGTTCTGTTTATAAAGTAACATTAGTATTATAAAAAAGTCAGGAGGAAAAAAGATCGGACTACTAAGAAATAACCCAAACTGTATATCCCCCTCACTTACTTCCCTACGTCCCGCCCGAATGATCATCAGGTTGACACTTAAGGCGGTCTTTATTGGAAGATTGATAAGGTTAACTCTTAATTTAGATAAATTGATAGAGAGGTAGTGATTGCATACTCATAGCGACATGAGAAATGCCTGTTTTTTTTAAAAAAACCAAGACTGCCCGCACTAAAACCACTTCAAATCAATAGGATAGAAAGACTGTTGAGAAAAACCTAGCGTTGCACAAAAAAAGTGGAAATTCGCTTTTTGTGGTCTATACTTCGAACGCCCTGAAAAAAGGAATGTGGTATGAAACGATTTTTTAAAAATTTTTTCAAATACAGTAAACGAGTGTACTTTAAAAAAGCACTTGATTTTTGGTCACGAGCGAGTCGAAAAGAATATCTTTATGCTATAACCCTGTTCATACCTTTTTTATTCCCTTTACTATTATTTTCATTGGCACTCGGCATTGCATCAGCACCCATGGATGGCATCACAGCCTTTTTGTTACCGGCCTTGGCTACACTACCAGCTTTAGGCATTCTGTCAGCCACCATAAGACGCCTTAATGATTGCAACACTCCAAAAATAATCAGTTTCATACTAACGACAGTGACAATAGTGCCATTCGCTCTACTATTAGTTGTTACTTACGTAATGTTAGTTGTTACTCACCTAGGCGTAAACGTAAATATTGTCTCGTTTGTCAATCGATTTGTTTTCATGCCGTTAGTTGTACCACTAGCAATCATTGTCGTACTGACATTTCCTATCTTAATATACTATTTAACTAAACCATCAACTCCTAGAGAAAATAAATACGGGCCACAACCTGAAGATTGAAATAGTTAAAGGTAAATTTAAATAATTTATAGTGGGAGAGGAAATGAGAAAAGAACTATGGCACTTTTTTAAATTGGCTTGGAGACAATCGCTCAACTACAAATCTCGAGCATCACGCAAAGAGCTCGGGTATTACTTACTTGCAGTTATAGCATATACATCAGTCTTCATCATTCTCCTATTAGCTTCACTAGGATTAGCGGAGCTAGCTATTCAAGGTCAACTTGTTCGAACTCTGGTAGTTCCCATCATGTTAATAAGCATTGCTTTTGCCTGCGTTATGCTGGTTCCACTTTTGAGTCTTATCGTAAGAAGAGGGCATGATAATCATATCAATGGCTATCTAACCCTACTCATTATTGGTATTTTTATCGCACTTTTCATCATTTCGTTTAAAAATTTCCAACCAGCGATTATCGCATTACAATCGATCGTGTTTGTCACCCTTCTTTATATCATAACAAAAGATAATAAGCCGAGTCTTAAGTAGATTAGATTCAGAATCACGGCATGATGAACAAAATAAGGTGAAACCATCACAATATAGACCAAAAAAGAGTTTAATAAAGTAAAAAAAAAACTTGAACTACAACAAATCTTTACTATAGTTAGTCCAGATTTAAAAACGGGAGAGAAAAATGTGTAACTTCTTAATACGAAACCCATACCACTATTTCAAACGCGCAGTATGCAAAAATGCACTGAATATAAAAACTCGGGAGAGTCGTAAATCTTTATGGTTCTTCTTCCTCGGATTAGTTTATGCTCATTTTATAGTTGCCATCTTTGCATTTGCATTAGCTTTCATGATCCACCCTCTTATAAATGTAGCGATAATTCCAACTGCCGCTGGGGCTTTTGCAACACTAATGATTTTGCCATATATAGCGCTATTTACCGCTATTGTAAGACGATTCCATGACGTTAATCATAGTGGGTGGCTCTATGTTTTACTACTTATAATAGTTTACTTATTAATCGCCTCTTATTTATTATATCAGAAGCCACAGATATTAATGACGGGGATTGCATTTGAATTAATCATAATATATTTTCTCATTGCGCCTCCTACAAGAGGTAGTAATAGATATGGAGAAAGACCGGAGGTATAACACAGGTCTAGCATTAAAAAAGAAATACTAGAGAAAGGTAAAAGACAGATGATGAAGTACTATACAGGCGGATTTACCTCTTTATTTGGAAAACAAAAACGCCCAAATGGAAAAAACATTTTATATTTCTCGATCTACACAGTAGTTTTAATAACACTACTTTTAATCGTCAATAATTTTATAACAAGATACCCGCCTTTGATTGTTTTTGTCGCATTAGCTCTTATCCACCTACCACCACTAACCTCACTAATAATCAGAAAGAATTGTAAACCAGCCTCACTTACTCAAATACCCAAAAAACAGTCTACCAAAAAACAACCAACCAAAGAACAACCAACCAAAGAACAATTAACTAAAGAACCATTGCCATTTAAAGTAGATTCATTAGAATCAGGTCCTGATTTGCACGAGATTAACAACAATTTAAAAGAAACGTTAATTTCGGAAATCGACCAAAGTTATATTGGTAAGACAATTAAACTAACGGGCTTTGTCACTAACAAAAGAGACCATGGGGATTTTATCTTCCTCGACATATACAATAATGGTGATAGCATTCAAGTTACATTTGAAGTAGACAAAATACGTTCTTTTCATTTGATAAAAAACATTAACCGAAAATCAGTTATTAACATAGTAGGTGAGGTTAAAAGAAGAAAGGAAGAATGTGTTAATAAAAAAAAGACGAAAGGTGAATTGGAAGTCAGTGCAAAGGAAGCCCATCTAATTAGTGTTGGCTCGCGTCATAAACCACTAAACTCAATTTTAAGACTGTCTCCCTATGAATTAGTAAACGGTGACTATTATAAAAAACAAAGTATTCGTGATTCAGTTATACTCAAGTCTAAAATGATATGCCAGGCGCATCAATTCCTTCAACAACATAATTTCATCACCATTGAAAAACCCATCTTGTCTGCACACTCATTCAGAACAACAAACACGTCGGATATTTACCCTGAGTTTATATACAACGCCATTTCAACAGCCGCCGCATTTAATAGGCATTATCAAATTTCACGTCGCCTGATTACACATGCAGACCGTCATGAATCTGAACAAACACTCGTAGAAATGGCGATCTCTTTTCTAAATGAAAAACAAATACGCATACTCGCTGAATCACTTATCAACACACTATTAGCATCGACCAACAAAGACCCGTTATTAACCCCGATTCAAAATATCTCTTACACTGAATCTATTAGTCGTTTTGGAACAGACACACCCGACCTTAGGAACCCACTTGAAATCATCGATATTGACGACCTAGTAAAAGACACAGACTTTAAGCCTTTCACACTCGCCGCCAATAATAAGAAATATCGGGTAGGTGCTATATCAGTTCCTCAACGAAATGATTTCTTCAGCAGAAATAAAATTGATAATTACAGAACCCTCGTTCAACGATATGAGGCTAAGGGTTTAGTATCAATTAAAATAATTGATAAAGAATCAGGTTTGCTCGGTTTGGAGTCTCCAATTTTACAATTTTTAAATAACTCAACGCTGAAATCAATATTGAACAAGCTTAAAGCTAAAAATGGCGATATTATTTATATCATCGCTGATGATAAAAAAATCGCTTCACTCGCCTTAGCAAAACTCAGAGAACAATTAGCCGTTGATCTCAACTTGCTGCAAGACTGCCTATCTCCGGCTTGGATATCCCACCCACCCCTCTTCAAAAAAAATTCACAAGATCAACTTACCCCATTCAACCATCCTTATATTTCTGCCGTTTTAAATGAAAGCTCCAACATGTCATCGGACTCACTCAATACCCAAGCAAAATCCAGCAAACTCATCATCAATGGGCGTGATATTCTCGAAGCCAACATGTTAAATCATTCCGTTAATCAACAAAAAGAAATTTTTAAATTATTGGGGTTCGACCTAAATAATTTATCACATGACCAAAAGCATCTTCTCGATATACTCTCACACGGCTGCCCGCCTCATGCAGAAATCGTGCTTAACTTAAATTACCTATGCACCTTACTAACTCATCATAATGGGGTTGCCTTCCCATAAAAAATAACAGCGCTTCAAAAATTACCCTCTTTATCTCAACGGGTATTCTAAAAAAATACAAATCTAAGCCATTATTACAACTTACTATCCGTTTACTAAAAAATTTTGGCGATACCTTTAAGCTCATTCACTCATTTAAAATCACAACCACTATAGCCGCTCCATACTATTGAAAATATTAATTATTTATTACTTGCAATTATTAAATCAATGACTATAATCCGTTTGCTTTTTTAGTTAAGGAGTTGCCATGTGGTATTATTATTGGCTTGCAGTGAGAAAGACATTCGTTATCACCGGTCGCGCCTCTCCAAAAGAATGGTGGGGATTTTATTTGGCTGTATTAATCTTACTAGCTATCTTTTCCGGCTTGGCAGCCTTATTTTACTTTGTCACTATTCAGTTAGACATAAAGATACCATTTCTTAAAATAGTATTCGCTCACCCGTGGATTACACTGGGCATTGTTAATTATATTTTGTTAATTCCAATAGTTAGTGTTACATTCCGAAGACTGCAGGACACGAACGCAAGCCCATGGCCATTAGTTTTTATCTTTTTCACCGCTATTTTTCTTTTTTATATAAAATTCCCATTTAATAATCCAATTGGCATCATTGTTTGGTCAATTATTGGAGCTGGCTATTTCTACTATGTTTTCTATCGATTATGCATACCAGGAACAGTTGGTCACAATAAGTATGGGCCACCGCCATGTAACCCTGGCAATATAAAAAGTCAGAAAAATAATAACGATTAAAGAACTTGCTACTTAGAATGGAGACAACTTTTATGAAAAAAATCGCAACATTCATTAAAGACAAATTCTCAGGAAGACTATCAAAAGCATGCTTCAAGCGATTCTCAATACAATTCATAAAAAATTACATCAGCGTTTCGTGTATAGTCTTTTTATTTTTCTTATTTATTAGATCAATATTGCAGTTACTTTCTCTTAATTTAAGCAACATGCCCAGCACTTTAGATCTTTCGCTTCTATTTGTTAACCTAATCATTCTACCTATTTATGCTATAGCGAGCATAAAGCCCATTATAGGCCGTCTACATGACATGGGCATACACGGCACTTTTTTCTTAATGCCTTTTTTTCTTTTCATCCTAACAGTCTGTTTAGGATTTAAGTTTGGGGTCTCTGCTTTTAGTTTATTACCCATTCCATTGTTTATTACATTTACCCTTCTTTCACTAATAAATGGAACCAAAAATAAAAACCAATATGGTTATCCAAAATCAACTAATCAAACCGATCTAGACCAGTCTAAAACCGGAGGCCCGTCATGCTAAAAAAAATTTTTTATATTTACTCAAATGAATTTATTCAGTTTTATAATAATAAACTCTCGTCACGTTCTTTTCGACAGTACCTATCACTAATAACATTAATTATCCTTTCCTCTTATCTTATCACTATAGCAATCTATTATATCATTTTCACCAACCTACAATCTCAACTTCTCATTACAACACTTCTCATTATATTTGCCTTGAACGCATTGCCTTTACTTTCCATGATCGTTAGGCGTTCAAGAGACATATCTCCTATATTAATTTGGATTCTACCAACACTAATCGTTTTATCTGCATTAGGTTTTTTTGTCTTCCTTCCAAACTACTCAGTCGCAGCTATCTGCTTAATTGTTTTTCTCAGCAATCTATTTTTTCTCTGTTTTTCAAATAAAAATAATAACCAATAAAGCTAAAATACCAGCTCCCAAACAACACAGTCATTAAAAATATATTTGTATAATAAATTCATCATGCCTATAATAAATTATGCGTTTTTAGTCATCTCTAGCAGCCAGGTTTTTTGTCGCATGACCGAAATTCTTAAACAATTGAAAAATATACTAATCAGTTATTTCTCTACCTGGGTATCGAAATCATTTTCTATTCGAGGAAGATCAAACGCAGCTGAGTTTAAAACATTCTTTTTAGGTTTTCTTATTCTGCTCGCCATATTGCAATTTATATTTAATATTCTATTTACCCCACAGAGTCATATAGCACTCACAGTCATTGCCGGGCTTCATATTCCAGCCATAATCTCACTCGTTATCAGGCGATTACATGATATTGGCGCAGGCTGGTCTGGATTCTGGGCATTTATTTATATCATACCCCTTATTGGATTACCGTTTCTAATCGCAATTTTATTTTTCTATCCGTCAAACCGAACTCAAAATAAATACGGGGTCCCACCCAACTAATACCGACAAAACTACAACCTATATAGCTGATCGCCATCACTAAAACCAAGCATATCACACCCCAATCCTCGACCTAATGCCATGACCTTAAACCTCTCCCCCATTTCAGTTGGCAGCACCAAACGCTTAACACGCTGAGCTTCTGAGTATTGTTCCTCTACACTATTCTTGGGCACCATCTCATATATCCCGCTGTTGATTAGAAAGCGCCCCTGCTCGATATAACCAAGCACGTCTAAACCACTCAAATCTGCTGCCTCAGCGACAGCAGTAAAGTTGACTGATGCAGTAATATCTTGAATTCCAGGATAAAAAAAAGGATCATCATGAGCATGATGTTGATAATGACACCGTATTGTCCCTTGATGCCTGCTAGCATGGTAATACTCACGAGATGAATAGCCGTAATCGATCAAAATAATCACGCCACTTGCCAAGCAACGCGACAATGATTCAACCCAGCCAGTTATTGATAAATTAATTTCACTCTCATAGAAAGCAATGTCAGGAATGTTTAAATTTGATAACGCTTGAGCCAACTGCGGCGAACTTATTGACCCCCGCTCCCATGACAACTCTCCCTTATCCACACCAACATAACATTCGTAAAAATCATTATTCCACCCAAACTTATTTACTGGCATCGCATCCAAAACTTCATTGGCTAATATAACCCCATGCATATCCGTAGGCCATTCACAAATCCACTTCACTTTTGAAACCAAAGAAGGGGCTCGCTCTGTTATGAATTCTCGCTGCCTTGTAACCAACTCGGCACTAACGTCCAATATGAAATAAGTTTCTGGCAACCGATCAATTTTATCCAAGGCCAATAAAATATCACAAGCCATCTTGCCACTTCCAGCACCCAACTCTAAAACGCAATAATTTGGATTCCTACTCCAAACAACACTAAACTGCTTAGCTATGCAATGCGAAAAGTGTGATGAGATCTCAGGAGAAGTGATGAAGTCTCCACCCTCTCCAAATTTAGCCGAACCATTTCGATAATAACCGTAAGGCTGATGGTATAGCGCCATGTCCATGTACTGACAAAAAGTAATGGGGCCATCCCGAGTGATTTTATTTAATATAAAATCTTGTAACTTACGCGAAAGTTCTTGTTGACTTGCGCTTATATCATTGAACATTTAAATTTCTATCGCGCTAAATTCTGGCCCCATAAGAAGACAACGACATACAAGCTAAAGCAACTTATTTAATCATTTCCCATTTGCTTCTCACGAATCTCTGAATAGGTTTTGCAATCAATGCATTTCGCCGCTGTCGGCCTGGCCTCCAAACGCCTTACGCCAATATCTTGACCACAGTCTTCACAATATCCATAGACACCTTCATTGATCCAATCTAAAGCATCCTCAATTTTTCGAATCAACTTTCTTTCTCTATCCCGCGTTCTCAACTCCAAATTAAAGCCTTCTTCCTGGGCAGCTCGATCAAGAGGATCCGCGTAAGCTTCCGCCTCGGTCTTTAAGTGCCCAACGGTGGTATCGACTTCACTCATCAACTGCTCTCTCCAGTTTAGCAATATCTGGCGAAAATGCTCAATCTGAGCATCGTTCATATACTCTTCATTATCGTTGTTAGAATAGGGCGAAAAATCAAGCGGGCCCGCAGCAGTGCTTGCATTAATCGTGTCCTGAAATTCCGTATAATCTATTTCTATCACTTTTTTAACAACCTTTTTCTTCTCTGGCGTCTTCTTGGCTGGCGCTTTTTTCTTCACTGGCGCTTTTTTCTTCACTGGCGCTTTTTTCTTCACTGGCGTTTTTTTCTTTGCCGACTTGTTAGCTGCAGTTTTCTTCTTAGCTACCTTGCTCTTCTTACCTTTACCTGGCATGAAACCTCCTTAAAGTAGTTCGACAAATTGACTTGTCTATTTTATATCAAGACTCGCCCTCAAACAAACAATTTTATACTTCTCTTAATTTAAAACAATCGCTCCCTCAAAAACATGCTCTGCTTGCCCCACAAAACTCATGTTACAATCAGCAGCACCACTCCAACTGACATCAAGGTCACCCCCAAGCTGCTTGACTGTAACAACTTCATCAACCAACCCACGGCGACGACAAACCGCCATTGCCGCACAAGCACCACTTCCGCAGGCTTCTGTCATACCAGCGCCACGCTCATAAACACGTAAGCGCAAAGATGAGCGGCTCTCTAACTGCAAAAACCCAACATTCACCCCCTCTGGAAAGCACGGCATAATAGACAAAACTCGCCCCATTGCCTCATAGTCATAATCACAACCCGCTTCTTCAACCAAACAAATGTGCGGGTTACCCACGCTTGCTACAGAAAACTGATAAGATTTTCCATCGTATGTAACATCACCTAACAGCCCCTCGTAATGGTGTGTCGTGGGTATACTTGCATGATCAAACAACGGAGCGGGAATTGAAACCTGATACAATTGATCGCTCTTATTCACCACGTCAAGATAGCTATTCATAGTTTTTAATCGCCACTTTCGCTGAACGGCATTGTGCTTTTTATCCAAATACAAGCCAACGCAGCGTGCACCATTACCACACTGCGAAACCTCCGACCCATCCGCATTAAATATTCTGTATATACAATCATTTACGCCATCATCGCAGCGCTCAAGCAGTAGCAACTGATCAAAGCCAACCCCACGTTTACGATCAGCTAAATAAGTCACGTCCCCTGGAGCCAACTCAACGGGAAACTGCATTGCATCAACCAGAACAAAATCATTTCCTAATGCCTGCATTTTTGAAAAGGTGACGCGTTTCATGCCAGATTATACACTAAGTTTGTTGTCATTGAGAAATTCGAATCCGATTCTGTCCCATCCACAGGCATAAAAGTCACAGTGGCCGATACGTTCAGTGCCAAATTTTGCTTCAGCTTAGTAGTGAAACTCGACACGCTCTTAACCGTGGTCTTTGCGTTTCCTTGCGTCAAAGTAAGATCTTGCTCAAGCACGCCACCTACAAATGTCGGCCACTTGAATATCGCCGATGCATTTCCGGCCACCCCTTGTTTGCCACCAGGTTTGTCCTTTTCATGGATCAACCGGTACCCAGGCCCTAACTGAGTTGAAAATTCAAACGTTTTTGACTTCACCCAATCTCGACCGTATCCGACGGTCAGCAACCACTGCGAATCATATGCAGCAAATTGATTGGACTGCAATGAGCTCTGAACGTAAGTATAGTTATCGATATTATCATCTTGATTGAAACTGTATGATAACTGATCCACAAAGTTGACTTGGTTTTTATTAGCTACAGCGCCAGCATTGGCTCTTTGATAACCAGAAACAGTCGTTACACTCCAAACTCCTTTTTTATAGTTAAGGTCTAACTCCGCATCAATATTATCTGTTGAATTATCACCTCTCGTCAGGTTGAGCCCAAGTGAAGCTTTTGACCCACCCCACGGGCTTACCGATTTTTCATTTTTCGTGTTTGCGATCACAATGGCGGGACACACGGAAACTGCCAAACAAAACACACCCAACAACTCTCGTATTTTCATACTTTATCTCCCGCCTTGTTATTTTCAACCTGCTTATTCTTGTCACTCGCCGATGCAGGACTGTTGTTTTTTTTCATCGAGGACTTCGGTGCTTTTTCAGGCAACCTCAACGCCCCAACGTGCCCACAAGCACTCAAAACAAACGCCATTGCAATGATAAAAAAAAATCGCTTCATTTGTGTTCTCACCGAGGCTACAATTACAGTCCGACATTATAACGGGATTTTATCGAATCTCAAATTAGTACTGAATAAAAACAAGGATTACCCGTGATCAATCAAATACAAACTCAAATAAGCCACGAGTCAGTCAACAAAACCGATTGCGTCTGCGTTAACACCTCTGATCACGTTTCAGCCAGCATCATTTGGCTACACGGGCTCGGCGCAGACAACACCAACTTTCTGGATATCATACCGTTGCTTAACATTGAGCCTCAATCCGGCGTGCGCTTCATGTTTCCCAACGCGCCACACCGTGCAATCACAATGAATGCCGGCATGCATATGCGCGCCTGGTATGACATTTACGACCTGGACAAAATGAGCATCGAGGACAAAGCCGGAATACTGGAATCAGAAGCCATCATTCACGACTTAATTGATCACGAAAAAAGCAACCATAACTTAAATAGCGATCAAATTATCTTGGCTGGCTTTTCTCAAGGCGGGGCCATGTCACTATTTTCAGGCCTTCGATACCACGAAAAAATTGCTGGAATTTTAGCGCTTTCCTGCTATCTACCACTAGAGAGTGAAGTCCAAAATGCCACCGACTCTGAAAACGCAAAAACACCCACACTTTTAATGCACGGCAATAACGATCCTGTGATCCCACTGCATGCTGCGAAATTAACCCATGACGCGCTAGCCAGTAAAGGCTTTTCTAGCGAGCTTAAAACCGATAATTACGAACACGAACTACCCATTCCACAGATACAGCAAATTGGAAATTGGCTCAAAAGCACGCTTGACTAGCCACCCTTGGGACACCCACCCAACTGAGGAATGGCATCAAACTGGTTTAGCGAAGCCAAAATCTCTTGCGTACCAACATTAAACCACCACCCGTTATAAAATTCGCCGCTGACTTTGCCAGACCCAATTGCATCAAAAAACAACGGCGCCAGACAATAGCTCGCCCCCTTGTCTTGCCCACGAAACAAAGCGGGAGACACAACCCCAATGTTCGCATAAGTGAATTTCATGCCAGACTCAACCAGCATCCCATTTTGTAGAGCGAAGTCACCCTGCAACTTGTATTCGGGATTATTCACCAAAACTAAATGCGCCAAACCAGATAACTGATAATCAACTAACCGCGAAAAGTCATAATCCGTAAACACATCGCCACTAATCAACAAAAAAGGGTCCTCACCCAAAAGAGTCAATGCATTCGCAACACCACCACCGGTTCCCAGTATGGTGTCATTTTCATGAGAATACTGAATCTTTGCACCGTACCTGGAACCATCACCCAAGTGATCGATAATTTTTTGTGCATGGTAGTGAACATTGATTATAACGTCACTAATCCCACATGATACTAATCGAAGAATCAGATACTCAATCAACGCCCTGCCTTTGACTTGCAATAGCGGTTTAGGTGTGTGCTGTGTTAATTGCTGCATTCGTCGACCAAACCCTGCGGCTAAAATCATAACCTTCATAACGACACTCCTTGCGGTTGCCACAAGCGCAACAAATCTGCCAGCTCTGCCAGCTCTGGGTATTCATTGGAAATGAACAGAATAAAATTATAGATACGCGGAATATCCTGAAGATAACCAGGCTTGTTATGCAAAACATCCAAACGAACGAAGTTACCACAGTTTTTAAGCACTCGCTGTAGAACCAGCCAATCATGCCAGCGTAAAAACTGTTGAAAGTCAACCTCATACAGAGACCCTGCAGCTGTTAGCTTGCGATAAAAAACACCAACCCACTCAACAATTTTATCTCGCGGCCAGACCAAATAGTGATCATACAGCAAAGACATGAGGTCATAAGTAATGGGGCCAATTAAAGCATCTTGGAAATCAATGACACCAACCTGATCACCACCTAAAACAAATAAATTTCGCGAATGGAAATCCTTATGAACCAAGACCTGCGGCTGCATCAACGCGTGATCAACCAACAATTCATACATTCTTAATAACGCCACTCGCTGACTAGCGGTTAAATCAACCTTTAAGTACTCGAGTAAATACCACCTTTCAAATAAATCCAATTCTTGAATTAACTTACTCTTTGTAAAACGCGGCACCTCATAACCTGAGACAGACTGACACCCCTGAAGCTTGATGATGGCGTCAAAAGCGCGGGTATACAACGTATCCGCGGTTTCACTAGACAGTAAATTAAAGTATAAATCGTTACCCATATCTGATAGTAACAAAAAACCTTCAGTTGTATCTTTTGCATATATAACCGGCACCTTAAGCCCGTGACTCAATAAGGCCTCAGCAATGGCCACAAATGCAACAACACTCTCTTTTTCTGGCGGCGCATCCATCACGACGCGAGACTGATCACCAAAAAGAATACGGTAATAAGCGCGATTACTCGCATCTTGCACCATTGGCGTAACCGAAATATCTTGGCCTACCTGTTTATGCACCCAAGCACACATCTTGTCGTATCTAGTGGATTTCACCTGAGCCAGCGCACTGCCCGTATTTACGTCATTTTTCACTCCGCCCTCCCAAACCAAGCTTTCATTGCATCCTAATCATTAAGCCGTTACTATAACAAACCAGTCAAGCTAAGAGCTATCATTTTTTTTCACAAACCACGCGCGGGCGAAAATGAAACACAAGAAACGAGGCACCAACAAAGTTATACACTTCGCTCTGGCCTTATCGTTACCAACAATGAGTTTCGCACAACAAGCCACAAATCAATGCTTGACCAAAACAGAAACAACACATCATCCGACTACCCCAATCAATAAAGCACTTGATTGGCAGCAGAGCAAAAACCTTTGCGGCGGTTATTTTCTAACTCCCGCATCACTGAAAGCATTCCCAAACCCTCCGCCAAACTTATCCAAACTTCACTTCACTATTCAGAAGCTTCACCAAGAAAACAATCCAAAAAAGCAAGAAAAGATTACCTGCACAACAAATAGCGTCTTTAACGAGCCAGGACGAATAATCAAAGCAAATAGTGCAGCCATCATCTCAAAGAATAAAAAGATTCAACAAATCAACATGCCCAACGGATGCTCACTGCAAGAGGCGTCTAAGCTATTCAAAGCCGAGTCTGGAAAAATCGACTTTCCAACAAATTCATTTGAATTCTACAACAGTGTGTTTCGACTGAAACCACGAACTAACATCAAAAACCAAGCAACTTACTGGGGAAAGGCAAGAGAAATCACTTATCTACCAAACTCACAGGGAATCAATCTCGTGGACTCAACATGCAGCACATGCAACCCGAAGAGTGCTAGCTGGACCCTTAAAGCTAAAGTAATTAACTTCAACAAAAAAAAGAATAAAGCCGTTATTAAAAACGCGGTCTTAAAACTGTACCACGTGCCGATCTTATACATTCCATACTTATCATTCCCCATCGTTGCTGGGCCAACAACTCGCCAGACAGGATTTCTTTTCCCCTCTATTGGATATGAAAACGATCATGGATTCACCTATCGACAACCGTTTTACTGGGCCCCGGCCCCTAACTTTGATACTCTACTCACACCCACTTACTATCAAAAAAGTGGCTTCCAATTCAATTCCAAAATTCGCTTCTTAACTCAAAACAGCCAAGGACAAATCTACTTAAGCCTCTTCCCACACGATGCATCTTTTGAAAAGTTTAAAAAAGATAATAGCGGACCAAGCAAAGCCGAGGAAAAACTTGGCGAGATGAGTGATTTCCGCGGTTATTTTAATCTAAATACCAGTTTTGTGATGTCACCTGAGACAAACGGTAGCATCACGCTAAATTATGTCACGGACCCTTATTACATACTTAATTATAACTTTGCGAACGTATCAACACAATCTACCTATCTCATGAATCAGATTAACGTCAACTACAGCACAAAACATTGGCGTATCTATAATTATATCCAAGGCTTCCAAACATTACACCGAATAAACGAATCAAAAATTGAAAATCAATATCGACACCTGCCAGAAATTGACTTTACTGGTCAATACGACCAATCAATGGCACCGTTTTTTTTCGATGTAAACGGCCAATACAATAATTTCAGCTACGAAAGTGATGACTTTGAGCCATTAACATATGAAAAGGCAATTGGACAAAGGCTGCATTTAAAACCTAGTATTGGAATTCGATTTGGTCGCCCTGGTTGGTTTATCACACCCCGAGTTAGCCTGTTTCAAACAATATACCTAGCCAAAGACTCCGCACCAGCAAAAGCAGGCCAACGCGACTCGATTAATGAAGAAATATCGGCTCCAATCATCAGTATCGACAGTGGCGCCTACTTTGAAAAAAAAATTAAATTACACCACAAAGATATGTGGCAAACACTAGAACCTCGACTTAAATACACATTTATTCCCAAGAGAGACCAAAAAGACTACCCTAACTTTGATACACAATTACTTCCTTTCAACTTTAACAGCCTTTTTGCAGATAATGCATACACTGGGGCAGACCGTGTTCAAAACACCAATCAACTTAGCCTGGGTCTCACTTCTCAAATTTTCACCCAATCAGGTGCAACCAAACTGTTTGAAGCCGACCTTGGAATTGCCACCTACTTTACACCTCGCACAGTTGGCCTGGGTAAAACTGATGAGAATTATGATCAAACCTTCTCACCAGCAGTACTTCAACTTGACTATAGCCCAACTAACAACCTCACTCTATCCAGCTCAGCCGCATGGGATTTTGGGGAAAATCAACTAAATAATGCTTTAGTTCAATTAAAGTATGCCCAGGATCAAAGACACGTTTTTAATGTCAGCCTAATACAAGCGGCAAGTTATGGAGGCCCCCTGGCATCTCTTGGGCTGGCCAGACCCATAAACGATCACATGCAGGCATTGGGCTTTTGGGAATACAATTTTCATCTACAACGAACAGAAAACGGGTTTGTTGGAATACAATACAATTCCTGCTGCTGGTCTGCGCAATTAATTTACAACCAAAGCTTCGAGAGCACAGAAACTACCGGCGCAACCTCAACAAATCAGTTTAATCATGGTATCTACTTCCAATTTATGTTAAAAGGATTAGGCAGCTTTGGCGACAGCCAAGCCACTGATCTCGTCAAGTCGGGACTACCTAACTTCCAAAACACTTTTATAACGTGAGGCACAAAAAAAATGAGAAAAAAAATACTTATCCTTGCTACATCTATTACCATGGGCATACTGTGCTGCACAACCGGACAAGCTCAAGACACCTCTCCAAAAACACTTCTCAATCGCATCGTTGCAAAAGTCAACCAAGATACCATCACTCTAACAGAGTTTAACAGAAGAAAAGCGCTATACTCATCGATGCAGCCTAGTACTGCACCAAAGATGACTGATGAGCAAATATTACAACAGATAGTACTAATGGACATTGCGTATCAAGATGAGATAAAAAAAGGCCTTAATCATGCAGCTATTGATAACTTCGTAAAGAGCTACTACGAAAAGAACCAGAAGCTTTATACCAATGCCGGCTTTACAAAGCAACAAGCAGATAAAGAGATAACGCAAAAAATATTACTCTCAGTCGTTAGCCAACAAGCTGGCCTTTCGCCAAATGAGTTAGCAAAAAAATTATTTCAATCTGCTTACGTCAAAACATGCCTCATAACCACGCCATCATACCAGCTACGAGTGTATCAATCAGACAAGTCTGATGAGGCTCAAACTATTTTCAAAAAGATCAAAAAAGGTGAGGACGTTAACCAATCACCAAAAGAAATTAACAGCACCTTAGCCGATTTACCGTCGTTTCAAAAAGCCGTTCGAGACCATCATACCAACGAGGTTCTACAACCGTTTTTTGACGAAGGCCTAGGATTGTATAACGTAGTTAAGATTATAAAAGTCACACAACCAAGTAACTGTTAAAAGAGCGGCTTACTTTTTTAGACAAATCAGGGCAGAAAACATGACTGAGCGTTATTTTCACAAAAAACGATACGGTCAGCATTTTTTACACGACCAAAATATTCTACAAAAAATCACCCAATCGATTAACCCACTAAACCAAGATCATGTGATTGAAATAGGGCCTGGCCAAGGTGTTCTTACCGAGCACATTGTCAATAAAGTTCAACGCTTGGACCTCATCGAAATAGATCAAGACCTAGTGAAGCACCTGAAGCATCATTTCCAGCAGCCCAACCTGTTTATTCACCAAGCAGATATTTTGAAATTTGAACTCAACTCACTCATTAAGAAAAATCAAGTCGTTCGCATTATCGGTAACCTGCCGTATAACATCTCAACCCCGATACTATTCAAACTATGCCAACATGCCAGCAATATACAAGACATGATGTTCTTACTGCAAAAAGAAGTGGTCGTACGCATGTGCGCTCAACCCAACAGCAAAGAGTATGGAAGGTTGTCGATCATGATTCAATATTTCTGTGAAGTAAAACGAATCATGGACGTACCTGCAGGGGCATTCACCCCCCCACCCAAGGTAAAATCCAGTACCGTGTCACTTAAACCGTACAAAACCTCTCCGCACCCTGCAAGTGATTTCAACCACTTTGAAATGCTGGTTCGAACTGCTTTTTGCCATCGACGAAAAACAATCCATAATGCCCTCAAAGGTGTCATCGACACCTCAAAGCTCAATCAAATTAACATTAACCCGTCACTACGCCCTGAAAACCTGTCACTAAACGACTATGTTCGCATTAGTAACTTTTTTTCAGTATGATATTAAGAGCCCACGAAAAAAGAAAAAACAAATGAGCACATATGTTATCGGCGATGTTCATGGCTGTCTTGATGAACTCAAACTGCTCTTGGACAAAATCAAATTCTGTCAAAAATTAGATACCCTCTATTTTGTGGGCGATATCATAAATCGGGGGAAAGATTCACTCAATACGATTCAATTCATCCGTTCTCTTAGCAACGCTCACGTTGTTCTTGGTAATCATGAACTGCATCTATTGGCATTAGCAGAAAAAGTCATAACGAGACCTGCCGATCACCCACTGCAAGAGATATTAAATGCGAAAAATAAAATTGACATTATCGAATGGGTCAAGCAACAACCCTTGATTCGCGCTATTAACAACAAAGACATTATTGTGCATGCTGGAATCCCCCCTCAATGGGGCACTGAATTAGCATTAATACTGTCAAATCAAGCCTGCAACCACCTTCAGTCAAACCAGTGCAATAAACTATTGAATTCAATTTATCATGGCCCCAAACAAATTGATTGGCAATCAAATTTACCCACACAAAAGTGTCTCGCGTATACATTATTAGCTCTAACGCACATGCGAAAATGCAATCACAAGGGCAGTCTTGAGCTCAATTTCAATCAAACCTACAGCCACCAATCAGATCTTTTGCCATGGTTTGAGTGGCCTACCAGAAGAAAAGAACGCATCTTCTTTGGGCACTGGGCTTCATTGAGAGGCCAATCATCCAACCCAAAATGCATCGCGACCGACACTGGCTGTGTCTATGGACATGAGCTATCTGCATATCACCTTGAACAAAACCGCTTTATTCGTGTCAATACTCCTCATCAAACAGGAAAATAAAAACATGCTACTGGGCCTATTAATTACCTTTTTTATTGCGTGTGCTGCTACCGCAACACAACTCATTCCATACCCCCCTTTCACCATTCACCAGACAATTCATCCGCTTGAGCCAATTCTAACCGCCATGATAATTGGCATTCTGATCAGTAATATTTTCACGCTACCCAATCGGTGTCATGCTGGTATCATTTTTTCGCAGAAAAAAATTCTTAATGTCGCGATCGTGTTACTTGGCTACCAAATGAGCTACGCCTCTATCTCAACCATATCTAACCACACTCTGCTATTACTTGGACTGTTACCATTTCTCATTTTAATCACAGGAATCTTTATTGGCAAAAAAATGTCGCTACAACCCTCAGTCAGTCGACTGATCGCAATTGGAACCGCCGTCTGTGGAAGCTCCGCTATCGCTGCAGCAGCGCCTGTCATTCAAGCCAAACAAAAAGACATAGCTATCAGTATTGCCTGCGTGAACTTACTCGGTTTATTAGCGGTGTTCGTATTCCCAGTAATTGGCAGTCATTTCAAACTATCTGACCAGCAGTTTGGTATTTGGTCTGGTATTTCTATTCAGGCTGTGCCTCAAGTTATTGCAACTGGTCTCAGTTATAGTGCTAATGCAGGCAACGTAGCCACTTTAATCAAATTAGTTCGCGTGTGCCTTCTAGGCCCCTTTTTGATTGCACTTCGAATTTTGACTCCACAAATGAACACCACAAACAAAACAGCCTGGTATCAACTGATGCCACCATTTGTCATTGGTTTTTTTATAATGATGATTCTTCGATCAGTCTTCCAGCTAGACCATATTAAACTTGCTCACCACTCCATCTCGCTAACCCAAGTATTAGCAACAACTTCACATTTT
>CACHNP010000035.1 GCA_902581285.1 uncultured Gammaproteobacteria bacterium
AGTTAAGTCATGATTTGATATCTTTATAACCTGATCGAGAAGCTAATCCACAAAATTAATTATCCGCTTTCTTTTTGGAAATGACTTGTTGTTTTGCAGGTAGCTACTGCTACAATTGAAAAAAAACACCATCATGCCACCGAAGATGGTGCGTAAGGCTGACATTCAGAAAAACACTCATCCTCTGCGCTTGTAATATCTTTTTTCAGTGAGTTAAGCTGCTCTTTCAGTTTCAAATAACATGTTGAATCTTTCGCAAAAACGTTCTTCATGCGCGTACTTGCTTTATCAATTAACGTGTCAATTACACCGTTGCACAATTCAAAAATCCTCACGTCTAAGGAATAACCTTCGGACGTTAATAAACGGCGCCATGTTCTTATATCTGAAAACAACGCTTTACGATCTACCTTTGTAATTGCAAGCTGTTTGAACCAATTATCTATCGGGTGATGCTTTAGATGAGAGGAATGTAGTCTCGAAAACACAACCTCAGCTTCATATAAAATAGAATTAAGTTGTTCTTTTACTTGCTCGTTTTTAGTCTTTAATAAATCTTGTTTGGTTGGATTGTTTTTTATGGTAATGGTTTCATTCTTTGTAGGTCTTAGCAGGTCACCAATTTCCTTTTTTGCTTGGGCTGCCTCTTTTATACTTTTATAATATTCCTCATTCCTCTTTTTCTTATTCTCTTCCGCCAATACATGTTTAAGCCTTAGTTGCTCGACTGTCTTACTATCTTTTTCTCGTATTTTTTTGGGACCTCTTTTTTTGTGTTGTGGTTCACTGACACTGCCTAAACAACCCGATATCTCTGTTGTCTTAATACCGATACGTGAGCGATCATCTATTAGCTTTACTATTTTCTTGCGAAAGTCTAACGCTGAACCTATAGATGACGATAGACCATCATTATCGCGTCTAGTACTGATAATCGTTGATTTTTTCGATAATTCCTTTACAGTATCTAAATAGGCTAGACTTACTGCGGCAATCTGTGGCGGTAGAGCCTTAATACTATATCGATTCAAGTAATCATCTACACATTGTGTATTATTATCAATGCCTGGTTGTGCAAGTAATACTTTCACAATTTCCGTGTGGTCCCTTAATCCTGCAATAACAAGTGGCGTCATGCCATCGTTATCTTTTTTATTAATATCAATCGTTGGTTTAGTCAACAAGGTTTTAACTATATCCAAATGACCATTATGTATAGCTGAAAGAAGTGGAGTGATACCGCTTGTATCACATATATTGATACCTGCATCTGACTTAGCCAGTAAGGCATCCACAATCTGTTTCTGACCAGTCCATGATGCGACAAGAAGTGGCGTTCGACCATCATTATCTTTTTTATATATATCAATCGCTGGTTTAGCTAACAACGTTTTAACAATATCCAAATGGCCATACTGTACAGCTGAAAGAAGTGGAGTCATACCGCTTTTATCACATGTGTTGATCCCTTCATCTGACTTAGCCAGTAAGGCATCCACAACCTGTTTCTGACCACACCATGATGCGACATGAAGTGCCGTTTGACCATCCTCATCTTGTTTATTAATATCAATTATTGGGTTTTTCAACAACCTATTCACAATATGAGTATAGCCCTGTCTTACTGCAAAATGAAGTGGCGTTATACCGTCATCGTCATGTATATTGATCCCATCATCTGACTGAGTCAGTATGACATCAACGATCTCTTTGCGATTGCATGATACTGCTTGATAAAGCGGTGTTCGACCATCCTTGTCTTGTTTATTCATATCATCAATCGTTGATTGTTCCAATAATTTTTCAACAACGCCTAAATGCCCCATAAATGCTGCAGCAAAGAGCGGTGTTCGACCATCCTTATCTTGATTATTCATAACAATCTCTGAACGGTTCAGTAATTTCTCAACAACACCTAAATGCCCCATAGTTGCTGCAGCAAACAGTGGTGACCGTCTATCTATATCATGCATATTAATGTTAATTTCATCTTTTTCAAGTAACGCATTCACTATATCTAAACGACCAATATTGGCTGCAGCAAACAGAGGTGTCGCATTCTTATGGGTCGCTTTGTTAATAGCAATACCTTCACGATTAAGTAGTGCGACAACGGTATCATAGCGTCCATTGGACGCTGCAAAATACAGCGCCGTCAGCCCCCTTTTATTCGTCACATTAATATCAATATTTAAGATATTAAGCAAGCTAACAACTATCTGGCTGTGACCGTTCGATGCTGCAATAAATAGACACTCAGGGCCTTCACAAGATTGTCGGTTAATTTTAAAGTCTTTATGATTAAGCAATAATTTTACAATTTGTTCGTGACCATCACCGGATGCTTGATACAGCGGCGTCAGTCCATCTTTGTCCGCCTGATTAACAAGATCACCCTCATGATCCAATAGCATGCTAACAATACGAGTATCTTTTTTATCAATTGCAGCAAATAATGGCGTGACCCCATCTAAATTTACTCTATTAATTTCATTATTAGATTTTTCAAGCAATAGAGAAACAATACCTGCATCCCCTTGCAATACTGCAACAAAAAGTGGTGTTCTGCTTTTGTTATCAGGCAAGTTAATCACAATATCATCTCTTTTTAGCAATGTTTCAACGACGTCAATATGACGCTGCCATACTGCGACAAAAAGTGGAGTTTGATTGTATTTATCCAGTTGGTTAATATTGACATCTGTGTGAGAAAGCAATATTTCCACTATATTTGCATGGCCTTTGTATGCTGCAATAAACAGTGGCGTTTGATTAAATTCATCGAGCGAATTTATAACGATACCTGTCTGAGAAAGTAATATTTCCACTATCTTTTCATGGCCTTTACATGCCGCAGCATACAGCGGCGTTAACCCCCTGTTATTCGGTTCATTTACATCAGCACCTTTATCAAGTAATAATTCAACGATATCTGTTTTGCCATGATAGGCTGCAGCAAAAAGTGAAGTCTGACTTGCACAGCCTGTTTGATTAATTTCAATACCTGGCTGATCGAGCAAGCGCATTACGATTCCTGTGTAACCCATACTTGATGCGAGATACAGCGGTGTATTACCATCTCCAGCTATTTCGTTAAGATCGATACATTCACGCTCAAGAACTGTATTAATTTGCTCTAGGTTATTCTCATAAATGGCTAATAATAATTCTGAATATTTAGCACCAGGACTCCCCTCGGGATTTCTTCCAAACATAAATACACCTCAATAAATTTACTTCCACGGATTGTATCAGAGTGATACCAGAATAATATTGTGGTAAAATACGTATCAATATCACATTTATTACAGCGATTTTTGTTAAATCTCAGATATTCTCCAGCTCTTCATGTAATCGAAAATGAGAAGACTATAATTAAGTAAAAAAAGAAATTTTTTTAACACTATCTTAATATAAGGCATATGTGATGAACTCTAATAAAAAATCGCCTGGGAGTCAAATATGAAAATAAAAGAAATATACAAGTATGATCCCACTGCGGCAGTTATTGATATACAAACCTGGTTTGGATTTTTTTCATACGCCAAGAAACATAAGATACAAGATGCAAAAAACCTGTTCGATGTCATAAAGCAATCAAGAATGACTAATTTGTCTATAGTCTTGCTTCAAGTCGTTTCACTATATGACTCATACTGTAAACAGAGGAATAGGTCCTCACTTACCACATTATGTGCTCACACTCTTCTGCTGAATGAGGTTAACAGTAATGAGCTCATCGATCGCGGTGAAACAATACCTCAAATCCTAATACAGCAAGAAAAATTTGAAGACTCGCGAAAAAAAATGTTTGAGATTCACTTTATTGGACTTGTCCGCTATGCCGCAAGAAACACGAATCACTACGCGAGAAAATTCATCACTTCAGTAATCAATCTATTACCACCCAAATATAGTCAGCGTTTTTTAAACATCTTATTACATGATTCGTTTATTCCAAAAAAAACAGCACATACTGCTGAACGAATAAATGAAGAATTGTGTCATCCTGAACGCAAACAATGGCGCGATTTCTCGGGTCATTTGAATACTGATCTATTTGACATTATCGTCCTTGACCGCACACTTTCTACAAAAGTCTTCAGGTTATCATACCTTAAAGATCATATTGAAATATACATTAATAACATGGATTGCTGCGATACTAGAATACGATGTTTATCATTTCTAGCAAAAGACTATCATGTTGACTCCGAGATTAGAGAGGCAGCAAAAGAACTTTATCAAGAGCTGCACTCGTTGTTAGAGAGCACAGCACCAACCAATAGTCCGGCATCTGAATTAAAAAACTGCCATCCATAATTCATTTCGTTATATAGATTGGTTTTTAAGAGATAAAAAATATTCCTCATAATTTCAGCAGCTTAAACGATAAAACAAAATTGACTTTATTTTATTTTATACTATATTAGCGTTGACTCAAATGACAGGGAGAAAATGAATGTATATTAATACCGGTATAATACTAACAGTGATTGCCTTATTGTTTATGGTCTTTTGGTTTACTCCACTAAGGAGGAAATGGTTTACCCTCAATAAGCCTGTGATTGAGCCGTTACAAAAAAAAGTGGCGAGTGAGCTCGCTTCAGTCACGATGCCTGTTTCTGGTAATAAAAATACCGATATTAAAATAAGAAAAGAAAAAATAAGGAATGCTCCACTTATAAATGAGAAAACTCAGAATACAAATGATGGAGAAACTAAACCGATTCTAAATCCTAGCGAACTTAGAAAAAAAGATATCCATTTTTTGATGAAGCTTGCAAAAGAACATAATATTCAAAATGCCAATCAGATGGGTCTACAGGATCTGATCTTTGCACTTTTACAGTCTCAGTCTAAACGCAATGTTGTGATAAACGTATCCGGAGTATTAGAAACAGTAGAGGATGGCTCCGGTTTTTTAAGATCACAGGATTATTATTATCACCCTAGTCCAGATGATATTTATGTCTCTCCAGCTATCATTGAGAATTTTAATTTGCGAACCGGAGATGTCGTTGACGGTCAAATCAAAGCTCCAACTGAAAGGGAACGATATTACTCACTAACGTTGATCGAGAAGGTTAATCATCACGCTCCAGAAGCTGCTCGTGATAAAATTCACTTCGATAATTTGACATCACTGAAGCCTGATCAGATTTTTCGGATGGAAAGACAGGATGGTGATATGACTTCACGGATTATTGATCTTATTTCACCAATAGGCATGGGGCAACGCGGAATGATACAGGCACCTCCCAATATCGAGACGTCTGCAATTCTACAGTCAATTGCCACAAGTATTTCGCTTAACCATCCCGATGTAGAGCTAACGATGCTGCTAATAAATCAACCTCCCGAAATAATAACTGAGATGCAGTATTCACAAAAAGGAAATGTTATCAGTGCTTGTTTTGATAAAACTGCAACGCAACAGGTATATGTGATTGAGATGGTGCTTGAAAACGCAAAAAGACAGGTTGAAAATGGAAAGCATGTGGTTATCCTCTTGGATTCTATTATTGGCCTAACGAAAGCATACAATTCAGTCAATACACCCAGTGGTGTTCTTCCAAGTGACCTAGACAGCAATGCAATTCTTAAAGCCAAGCACTTTTTTGGATCGGCTAGAAACACGAAAGAAGGCGGGTCATTAACGATTGTTTCTACTATTGAAATTAATACTGGCAGTTATATAAATGATGTTACATTCGAAGAGCTCAAGGGGCTTAGCAATATGCAGGTGGTACTAAATAGTGAATTATACAATAAAAAGATTTCCCCACCTATAGATATAAATAAATCGTTCACATTAAACGATGATACCCTCATTCCAACTAATCAATTGGATCGGATTAATACCTTAGAAAAGTTGCTCGCTCAAATGAGTTCGTCTGATGCAATGGAGTTCTTATTAGAAAGGTTAAAAAAGTGCAAAAACAATGAGGAATTTCTTCTCAGCATGACTAGAAGCAGTTAAATTTTTGTTCTATTGATTAACGCTACAGTTCAATATAGAATCTACTGTCTTTTCCCTTTTATACAATCATGGTTCTGTATATTTAACTAGGTTATCGATTCTTGGGCAGTCTTTTGATTGAGAAATATGTCATCTAGTCTATTTATCGCTTCAGTGAAACTTTAAAATACTGTTAGTTCCAAATATAGTCAGCGTTTTTTAAACATCTTATTACATGATTCGTTTATTCCAAAAAAAACAGCACATGCTGCTGAACGCATAAAGGAAGAATTGGCTCATCCTGAACGCAAACAATGGCGTGATTTCACCAGCCGTTTGCTACGCGACCATATTGACGATTTATCCCACAGCGGTGGTATTTATCATCATGGGCACAAGTCACTCTTCTTCCAAACTCGCATTATGCGATTCATGAAAAATATCGATTCTTTTCCAATAAAAAGACAATTTTTATTTTTTTTATCAAAAGATTACTGGGTCAATATAGAAATTAGAGATGCAGCAAAAGAACTTTATCAAGAGCTGCACTCGTTGTTAGAGAGCACAGCACCAACCAATAGTCCGGCATCTGAATTAAAAAACTGCCATCCATAATTCATTTCGTTATCTAGCTTGGTTTGCACGGAAAAAACATCCTCAATGATTAAAATGACTGTATAAAATTCAGATTAATTTATACCATGAACAATATTCTGTACCACACCTGGACTATTGTTATAGATCAAAGTAAATACGCCCGGCATGTCCAGAGTATATACTTTTACGGTAAGCCTTTGCCACGATAAGTTAGTCCGGGCTTTTGCGTGCTCTTACTCAGCAAACCTAAATTTTTCTTAGCAGCCGAATGCCCTTGCTCCGCTGCTTTTGCGTACCATTCAACTGCTTTATCTAAGTCTTTTTCAACACTTTCACCATAGTGATAAATCCAACCTAAAGCATTCTGAGCAGGCGCACACCCTTGCTCTGCTGCTTTTGTGTACCATTCAACTGCTTTACTAAAGTCTTTTTCCACACTTCGACCATGGTAATACATCTGACCTAGATTAGCCTGAGCCACTATATTTCCTTGATCAGCTGATTTATTGTACCATTCAAATGCTTTATCAAAGTCTTGTTCAACACCGTCACCAAAATGATACATCGAACCTAAATAATTCTGAGCAACTGCATGATTTTGTTCTGCGCCAAGTTTAAACCACTTAATGGCTTCTTTATAATTTTTTTCGGTGCCTGTCCCATGGTAATACATAAGGCCCATTTCAGTGGGATCTTGCCCCCTTGATAGCAGACGATTAATTAAAACCTCTCTAAATGAGCTTATTGCTTTTACAGTAGCAAGATGGCCTTGCTTTGACAGATCATCCATTTGCTTAAGAAGCTTGAGTTCTTTATCGATGATATTTTTATTATGCTGACTTTCATCGTTTTGAAAAGCCATTTCGAGACCTTCAGTGTCAGTGAACTCTAGCACAAAATCCAGATAAACATCATTGTGTTCTTGAAATGATTGCTGTTTTTTATCACCTATAAAACGGATAATCTTCTGCATGAATCGAGATGTTGGCGTGAAAATTCTAAAGCTGTTATTTTTGTAGCTTTCAACAATGTTTATTAGATCTAATAATGAGAACGTGCAAATCCCATCAGCTGTTTTTAGTTCAGACACGATGGAATGATCAATTTCACACCAATCAGGTTCTACTTCTGTCGTCATGTCCAGCGGAGGTGCAGATGGTTGTAAATCACTGATTATATCGTATGGAGCTAGTTTTACCGCTTCTGCATGTGGAAGCTTATCAACCTCTATTGATGGCATATCTGTTGCCAACACAGCGTGTGGTGCTTGTTTTGTCTCGGACCGTCTGAGCTTATTAAACATTTTTAACATGATATATCCCCCTTCAATTATCTTTCTTTATTTCAGTAAGTATACTATTTACCTTTTTGGTTGATAAGTAGTGAAATATTAACTAATTGTTTAATATAATAAACAATAATTCACTGAAAATGATACTGACGAATAAAGAGATGATAATGAAGTCTTGAGTGTGGCTCGATGTAATGCAACAATAGTAGGCCTTTTACAGTTATTTGATATTAATGCTTTAACTTAACTAAAATAATTCTTATAAACCCCTATTATGAAATCCTTAACGAAAGATAAAAATCGTAGCACATTAAACTGTTACGCTAACATGGGCCTTAAATTTACACGAACGATTTTTCGATTATTGTTACTGATGATAGCCCCACACCTGCTGATTCCATTACTATTTTCAAAGTCAAGGCGGGTTACGTACTTTGATCCGAATCGCCCAGTCACTTTTGGTTTAGGCATGATGAGACGTATTGGCGAGTTTATATTTTTTCCTATTTACTGGATAATCGATCTTTTTCGTTTTCTATTCCGAAACATGTCAACTGCTAAGGTGCAATCAAACACAACACAGTTTATAAAAAGTAAAAGTAACAGTAGAGTAACCATAATACAGCTCCCGTGGTTAGGAACTTTTCTGGTCTCTATTCTATTCGGAATTTTTGGTATTGACAGGTTTCTTATGCGTCATTTTTTTCTAGGAGGAGTTAAACTGGCTTTATTATTATACAGTCTGTTTGCTTCATACGACCACACATCATATACACTTCAATCTATTGGTGGTTTTCTGGCATTAAGTGACATTTTACGCATAGGGTTAAAATCAAATTTTAATGGGGTTAAGTGGGTTACGAATGGCAGCGAATCGTTAAAGAACAAGAATAATCCGTTTATCATTTCGTAGCGAGCCGGTCGGATCATTACAACATCAATCTTAATTAATATTGCTGTTGCATCTGAACTTGCATCTAGTCGGAACCACTAATACACTGGCAATGTTATACTACTTGCAGCTTCACGTAGTTGAACCATAATATCTTGATTTCGTTTTTCAATTTGCTCTGGGTCTGGTTCATCCTGCGCTAGGTAAAACTCGCTAACCCAAGCACCTATAGCCTGATTTTTTTCGACATAAGGGCGCATTTTATTATGGTATTGCTTAAACGCTTCCTCATGATTATTTGCTGACAGATTTAATTCGCCAGCTAAAATATAGGCACCGACCAAGGCCAAACTGGTTCCCTGCCCTGATAGTGGTGAGGCACAATAACCAGCGTCGCCCACCAGTGCTACTCGATTCTTAGACCAGCTAGGCATTTTGACTTGCGAAGCTGAATCGAAGTATAAATCGCTATCGTGATTTAGACATGAAAAAATTGTATCGGTTTGCCATTCAAAATCCCGAAACACGTGATTAAGACACTGAATCACCTCTTTTTGTGTTTTAATCGAGGTGATATTTTCACTCGTTTTAAACATTAATCCAACTAACGCCTCATCGGGGTTATGATCACTCTCAATATAAATACTTTTGTGCTCATTCTCACAAAACAGTGATGCATGATCCAGCCCCCAATGATTCTTAGTTGAAAAAACACTTAGGTAGATACCAAGGTTATTGACGCTGTACTCATCGTCTTTAAAAATGAGTTTTCTTGTTGATGAATGAAGACCGTCAGCGCCAATAAGCAGATCAAAGCATTCTGCTGATCCATCATTAAATATTACTTCAACCTGATCGTCATGTTGAATGATCTCTTGAGCAAAGCAATTAAAACGACATGGTACGTCGTTAATTTGATCCATTAAGATTTCGACTAGACGGCTGCGCACGATCTCAATATCATCGCCGTCACGATGACCAAACGTTTCACCGCACTCTTCGTGAATAATCTTGCCTGATGCGTTGACATGAGTGGCTTTCGTTATTGAGGTTCTGCTTTGTACAATAAGATCATGGACACCCATCATTTTAGCGACATCAACGGCTATTCCACGTAAATCTATGGCATAGCCACCCATCCTTAAGGTTTGATTGCGTTCGATCAAGGTGGGCTCAAAGCCAAAACGTTTTAACCAATAACAAACTGCTGGGCCGGCGATACTAGCGCCAATAACGCCTATTTTTTTATTATTCATCTCTCCCCCTCTATTGTCATATTCGTACTCTCGTATAGCTTTTTTTAACACCGATACCATTAAGACGAGCCAGCTATTACCGGGTGTTCGGACTGTGTTGTATTGTTTGTTGAATCGCCTGGTAATTTAGCAGTTAGCATGAGTTCTCCATTATTATCAAGCCCTATGACACTGACGTCAATTGCTTGATTAATTTGTAATACGTTACTTATGTTACTTATGCTACTTAAAGATATATCCGATACTTCCTCTGCCGGTAAGTAACCACTTTCTCCACTTGGTAACATGACAGCTGCAACATTGCCATGAAGTGCGGTCACCCTTCCTTCGAGTATTTCACTCCTATTACCTGATGGAATCACATCAACATTTTTTTTATTGATCAGTGATTTTAGTTTAGCAATTTCTGATGCATTTTTTTCAATCATAAATTGTAAATTTTTTATTTTATTGTTGAGTTTCACATATGAGTTTACATTTCTGTTAACTTTGGCTTGAAAACGACCCTCTCGTTTTGTATTCTCTTTTCGTTTGTTACGATAACGCAAGAGGAGAACGATGATCACCATTACAAATACCACGACTCCGGCACTGATTAATGTAATTTGAGTCATAGCCACTTCCTCAAAATTTATGTTACACGAAATATAGAATAGTTTCCTTTAATGTCAAGCCAAGTTGAATGTTTTTTATTCCGATACAAACACTAGCTTAAGGTGATAATACCGAATTCAACTATGTAACATCGCGTGTTGAAACAATAACCGAAACACGGAAGTGATTTCTTTAAATTCACTCATATTTAGTATTTCTTAATAAAAATGAACTGAACTTTTTTTAGTAAGAGTATGAATTTCTTTAAGGGATTGATATGCAGCTTGAACGAGGCTTGAAAAGGAGTCATTTTTAAGTGAAGTGATACTCAACTTGATAAGTAATATCTGTAAGAAACGGTAAATAGTGCTTAACCGGAGCTAGTACAATCGCGGCATTGCCGGTCACAAACTCAAATTCAAGATTTTGTTGAATGTGCCTATTGGATGCGTACTTAGAACCAAACCCAAAAACAGCACCGAAGCCTGATACATTTGCAATTTCATCTTCTCGTGAAGTATAACTAGCACCCAGTAATGAATACATAGAAAACTTTCCCCTAATTGGTACAGAAAACTGATTAACCAACTCAAAGTTGTGCGCTCTTGAATTCATGGAAAATGCTGCATAGCTTGGGGGATCGTATTCGTTGTATTTAGCAAAAGATATATGACTGGTAGCGAATTGCTGATAGCGAAATTTAATATCCAAATAACGATTGATATGATCGCCTAAATAGACTCCCCAAACATGACCACTATCAGTGGCGGCGGATGGCATACTGGATGCTAGAAATTGATCTGAAGTTTTGATTTTGGACCAATTAGTAGAGCCAACACCATTAGAAAGTCCGATATAAAAACCTCGCACATCAGCATGGGATGCTAGAGGTGCGAGCATGGTTGCCATAAATGCCAAAGGGAAAATTAGATTGTTTTTTCCCATTTGCATTAGGTTTTATTCCAGCAGCTATTTGTTCTATAAAAACCAATAGAAACAGGGCACTCTTTTTTATGATCATCTGTAGTGAACTGCTCGCATTTTGCAATCGCTAGTGATGGATCAGCTTTAAACAAGTCGTTGATCGCCATTTTGTTGCAAAAGACTTTTGGCGTTTTAGAAGCCTCACAATTAGTCAAAGTGTTGCTCAGTATGCACTGGCATTGCTTAGTCACCGTGTTGAATGTTTTGGTGTCGAAGCAATTATTGTCTGAAGCCCAGGCTGCTGCAGTCATTGAGACAGTTAATGTTGTTGCCAGTATGGTTTGTTTAAGCATATTACACTCCTTCGTAATTAAATATGAGAAGCAATTCTAGGGTTAAGCATGATAAATGTAAAGCTTTTTGTAAAAAAGAAAAGCACCGCAACGATGAACCATAATTCAAAAGTTTATGGGGCGACATACCAGCTTCAGGGTCATTCAGGTGCTTAGCGTGTAACAACATGAATAACTATCTGAATATTAATATAAAATAAATCTAACTAAAACTTGAATAGTAATTTTAATTGTCAATAATTTGATCAGAAATAAATTCACTGGAGAATAGGTATGACAGTAACAATGAACAATATCGAAGATAAAAATAACTGTATAAAAGCCGATCTTGAACAATTATCAAGCTTGTTAAACAGCCAAGAACAGACAATTACTGGACAAGAAAATGACATGATAACAGGGAATGTATCATCAAGCGACTTAAAGACAAAAAATCAGCAACCCGCTGAGAAACTTTTTTTCAAGCAGAGGACATAGAAAAATATACCAAGTTTGATGATTTTCAAAAAAATAAAATGAGACTTCATAAGGAGGCAATAAAACTTAACAGTAACATTTGTAAATACCTGGAGAAATTATTAGTTCAAAAAAATGAATTACTAAAGGAACAACAACAGATAGCAGCAGGCGATTTCGACCCTGCAAAAAACGCGACCAAATCAATATCTTTTTTTTCATCGTTCTTCTCACCTTTAAAAAAAAGTCCTGCTCGCGTGCCATTATTAGAAGAAACGAATAATGAACAAAAACTAATAGAAGAAGAAAAGATTAATGAAAAACTAAAAAATATCGACCAATTCCTTGTAAAAATAATATCTAAAGTTACAGAAGTAACTGAAGGCATACCACGGGACTATGGACTGTCTGAATGGGTGCAAAAAGAAAATCCGCAAGGACATATCGAACGTAAATGTAGAGGATTCGATCCCCATAAAACTTATCCATCTGATGATAAACCATTCGAAACTTTATATGAGATGCAACAGTACATTCCATATGAAGAAGGTGAAGCACGCGATAAAGTCGACGATGCTAAAGACTTAGTCAAAGAGACTGTAAAGGATATTAATAACATCAAAAAAAATCTTGAGTCTATTAAAAGTAAAATAATGACTAAAGAACCAGATGAAGACAATCAGTCAACGCTCGGAATGTAGTATTCTTGGCCTATATCTTATTCATAGATGCAAGCGCCATGGTGTTGGTTATTTTGTACGGATCAAATGCGAGTAGTGCTTATGAATATGCTAATTGACTGCCTTGAAATCGTATTTTCCTAGATACACAAGACATTTCAGGTTCCCGACAGATGCCTTGAATTGTTTCTACCACTGCTAAAGTGATTTATCTAGACAAAGAAAATTAGAGTAGATCAAGACACATCTATCGCTGGCTTTACAGATGCAATGTCTTTAGATATGAGTGAGTGGCGCGCCCGGAGAGATTCGAACTCCCGACCAACTGGTTCGAAGCCAGTTACTCTATCCAGCTGAGCTACGGGCGCACAACGAGAGCATTATCATGCTATTTCATTCGACTGTCAACATTTTCGCACAACACACAATCAGGCGCCCAAATCTAGCTCAAAATAAATGCAAACACCGCTCATCGGTATTTTGACTTAACTAAAATATTATTGGCAATAATTTGCAAGCGTAACCGTCTGTGTCGTGCTTAGATTAGTTGCAATGATCTTAGAGAAATCACAGACTTTCGTGTTACCAGAGGCAGAATGAAATGTGATCGTCATCTCATTGTGAACCCATGGCGTGTTGTCTGTAGTTTGCTCTGACATTGCACTGTTGAGCATATTTACGATCAAACTGCCAGCTTTATTTACGGGTGATAATGCAGAAGCATCACTGCTCGTGGCATTGACCCCATCATCTAAATTGACATGGATATCCATTGACTTATATTGACTCAGATAACCGCGTTGGAAAGTAATTTGAGCATCTGCTGACTGAGTGGTAAAGCCTGCTACTAAGCCTGCCGCAAGAATAAGAGAGGCTATCTTTTTTTTGTGTATCATTGAAAACTCCTTTTAGTTAAATAAATGTAACATCAAGCTAGCTCAGAGGTGTTGCAACGCACTGCGCCATACATGAAGTTAGTAGATTATCTTATTAACGTGACAACTTTACGAAAGGTATCAATTTATTCATTTCAATCACGACACAATGTGATAAATTACTTATCAAAATGAATTGATATTTTTGCTACTAATAGCTTGCTCAATGAGATTCACGGCAATAGTAACGCCATCTTCTTGAGCTAGTTTGAGACCCAGTTGCTTAGCTCTAGCGAGCATTGGAGTATTATTGTGAACGTATTTTATTTTATTAACCAACCTTGATGTGGTTAGTTTTCGAACATCCATAACTTTAGGTGCGACACCTAAACGATGTAATAGATTACCCCAATAACGCTGTTCGTCTATCGTGCAAAAAACAATGGAAGACACCTGAGCTAGTAATGCGGTGTGTGTTGTTCCAGCCCCACCATGATGAATAACCATGCTACACTTCGGGAATACTTGAAGATGAGGCGATTTGTTTAGGTAAAAAAATTGATTGTCAGAAGTCAATTCTAAGGAGCTATTTTTCGGCATTTGTATAACAGCTCTGAGCTTCAGCTTCTTTATTGCTTTAGTGATTATATTCAAATGAATTAACTGCTGTTTTTTTGTGTTGGGAGACATGCTGCCAAAGCCAATATAAATAGGCGCTTCACCCTGATCGAGAAAACGCTTTAGCTCAGACGAAACCACGCCTTCGTTAACTCTATTAGCCTGATTAAGAAACCCAGAAACAAATGTATTACTGGGCCAGTCATCTGCAGGGCGAATTAATGCCGGGCTGGCTGCAATAAGGTTTAAGACATTCGAATGACAGACACCCGTAAATAAACAGTGAGCTTTCTTTAAACCATGTTCTTTCCTTAATTGATTAATCGAGGGAAGAAATTTAATAGCCGAAACCCGCTTTGTTAATCGCCATAAGATACGATTCATCATTGAGCCAAGATGAATGGTATTAATGGGTGAGCTTGATTTTGATGGGATAAGAAAAGGGCAAAATGAAATATTAATGTAGGGTGTTTTGTGTTTTTCAGCAGCTATCTCTGTTTGGTATACTTTATGAGCACCAATAATGACATCGTTGTCTATACATAAATCCTCAGCAGTAGAGACTAATAATTGATTTTGAGCTTTAAGCATTTCGAATAAAATGCGGCTTTGTTTGTAAGCACTTTTAGTACGATAAAAACGTTTTTCGTAGTAATCATGGTTTATGTGAATTGGGGAATGGTTTATTATAATGCCATTATTCGACAGTGATGGGTATTGAAATGCAGCAGACGCGGCTTACGCATTTGCAATATCCAAAGTGACTTGGTACCCCACTGATTGCAGACCCTCTGCCAAAGCAATAAATGGGCGAATATCGCCGTGTGATCCCCACGTTTGTATGCCAATTTTCATATTATCTCCAGGGAGATAGCATTAATGATTAAGCAATTTTATCACATAAAGCCCCTGATCTCAGTATGAAATTACAAGCCAAAAAAAAGCGCATTAAATAACCTCTATGAAGACATGAGTTACTTTAGCCCAGATAATAAATTTGCTTTTATAATTTAAGTAGCTAAAATCTAAGTTACAAATATTACACTAGCTCTCGATTAAATAAGTGGTGACCGGATAAAAGAGGCCTTATGCGATACTTTTGTAAAAGAACATCATAGTTTAATTGATAAAATAAATTGCGAAATAAGCGAAAAAAATTCCGACAATGTATATAACACCGGACAATACCACAGTTACTACGCTAATACGCCGACTAATACGGCATGCGCGAGCTTTGACAGGATCTGTTGGGCAAGGTAAGTGTCGAGTGTAATAAAGGTAGAGACCGACAAAAAACAGTAATACACCAGCAATGATAAAAAACCATGCTTTATACCTTGAAATAGACACAAGCCACGGCGCTGTAGAAATAAGGCCAGCCAATGTGGCCCCAAGCCCCAACGTTACCAATAGTGCAGGTAATGCGCAGCAGATAAGTGTGCTAACACTAAAAAATAAGCTCATAAATGGCAATAATAGAGGTGTCTTTTTCATTACTCTTACCTTTCAATCTTGTCAGCATAATAGCCACTGCTATTAATCAATTTTTCTATAGCACTATCATCTAAATCTTCATTTTCGTGTAAACCTATGGTGACACGACTATCAACAAGATCTATATCCACGCATTCCACTGAAGCATGACGCTTAAGTGTCTTTTCAAGACTTTGAGCACAAAAGTCACAGACCATACCTTTGACAGAAATGGTGACCCTCTGTGATGCATGAGCACACCGCACCGTATCTGCTGCACTGATAGGCGAGGCAAGAAGTAACGTTAGAATTGCAAGTGAAATCAGTTTTTTTTTCATATAAAACTCCTGTTATCAAGTTAATCGACTAATCCAACTAAATTGAACATCTCCATAATTACTGATGCCTATTTCAACTAAATTTACCCCCTTGAAGAACCGAAGTAAAGGACTGATCGTTGTAGTATGCAGGCTATTTTCATCATGATCTAATTCTAGCATAATCCACGTATGAAATTGACCGTAGTTTGCAACATAAGGGGCAAATCCGATGCGAAGCGAATGCGAGAAAGCTTCTATCAATCTAGGGGACTTAAGATAACGATTTTCATAGGAAAAAAAATATTGGCGAGTTTCCCAGTCAAATGCCAGACCTGAAAAAAAAGATAGTGAAGCAGAATCAATGGGACTGCTAGCAGTACTATTTGCAACTCCCAAACCCGATTTTAGATAAAGATTGGATTGGGAATTTTTTTTATTTAAGCGATAAAGAAGATTATTAAGTTGAAAGAAACTAAAATTTATTTGACGATCTGAGTTGCGCTCAAAACGATAACCAACAGAGTATTTGGCACTCGGAGAATAGTGCAGTAAAAATGATTGCCGAGCGCGGTCAGCATTCAGCATTATTGTCCATCCGTCTTTATGAGAAACAGGCCTTGCAGCTGCCGTCAAGTACACAAATGTTATCACTATGCTATATAAAATAACTCTCATAGAATTAGCTTAGCTCACTTTCTCTAATATTACCATCAGGAACTGTAGCTTGATTGATATTGCAGAGCAGTCAATGCACACTTGATATTTGCGCTAACATCATAAAAAAAACCTGACTGAGAGCTTATCAGTCACTATATAAAATTCTTCACATAAAACAATATGATAAAAAAATAAACTTGAAATTTATAATTAATGTACCATATTTAGAATAGGTACAAATTAAAGAAGAGGAGGTGTTGGTATGTCTATCTTTAGTTTATTTGGGTAATCAACCGCAAGTAAAGCAAAGACACAAAGCGGAATTGTTAATAATCAATTGGTTCAAGATATTAATCAAAATTTACAAAAATTAAAGTTCAAAGACCACTCTAATCAATATTCAGATAAAAGACCTTCAGATGTTGGGCACGTTTCTAGACAAAATGAAAATAATGAAATTACGAAAAGCATCGAGGCATTTATAGAATGCATACAGTCATTGAAAGACACCCTAAATACAAAAGGTAATGCACAAAAATAAAATACATTATACACCCCATTATTACAGCAGGCAGGTGCGTTATCATCAGAAAATTTAGAAAATTATAGGGTTGACCAGCTAAACCAAAATCAGCTAGCAATACTTCAGCTTCAGCTGGAAGGTTTCTCAGGAGCTCATTTTGGGTTTGATGATGAAAAAATAGATACAGGCATCAAAAATAATATTAAAGATACCGAAAGTACTAAAGCTAAAGTAGCTAGTTATAAAACAGCAGTGATAAATAAAATTCAAAAAGGCGAGTTAGAGGAAGCGAAGATAATGATGATGAATTTTTCCCCTGGTGTAGACTTTTATTTACTCTTCGGAAGTGGCTACATACCAAATGAAACGAACGAAAAAGAAATACTAGAGAATCGTTTAAATAATAAATTTAAAACGGCTTTTAAAAGATTAGACGCTATGAAAAATGCAAAAAAAGATATTACAGAGCTGAAAAATAAGTTAGATACTAAAATAAAACAGGCGAAAGAAGAATTCCCTCGTGTGGGGCACTCATGAAGAATTAGCAGAAGTAAAAGTGAAGGTATACTAAATTATACTTCACTCACATCGAGTCTTTTCCCATGTGTGAATTAATTCTGTCTTTTCGGCCCGATTTTTTTTCTTAATGATGGCCTCAGCGGAAAGCGCGTCTGATTTTGTCTCAAAATACCAGTACGCAGCAATTTTTTTGGGTGGAAAAGCGCGAGTGTATCGGCATTTTTTTGTTCCTTGTTGGTGCTCACGATAACGTCTGTCTAAATCGGTGGTGTAACCAGTATAAAAATGCCCATTGTGGCATTCAATAATGTAGACAGTATGGGGCATATCTTACCTTATAGTATAAATCACCCTGATTGTGAAAAAAATGCATTACAGATGATCATTTGATATTATAATAACACAAGAATTTATTATAAGGTTAAATTATGCCGCCAATCTTTCAAAGTTTTTTACCATGGATTATCTTCATCTTTTTATCAAATTACCCTCACACCTACGTTGAAATGGCTGCGGCACTCTCTTTGGTAGTCGTCATTGTTTTTCGATTTTCAGGCCTGCTCAAACGTTTTCTTTTTGACTGGTTTACCCTACTGTTCTTTGCAGGTATTTCTGCGCTGTATTTCACTTCTGTTCGATTTTGGTTAACTGAGCATGCCGCCCTAACTGCTAACACAGCCCTTGCTGGAATCATGCTATTTTCACTGATTATTAATAGACCTTTTACATCCAGCTATGCCAAACTATCCATTCCTGAATACCAGTCAAACACGCCTCAATTTAGAAAAATAAATTGGGTAATTTCATCAATATGGGCATTAAGCGTATCATTGATGGCAGTGGATAGCTGGTTGCTGTCTCAACAGGTAATACCCAATCTCTGGATCTATGATATTGTTATTATTATTTTGTTTTCATTAGCTATATTATTTTCTATTCGCTACCCCAATTGGTACTTTGGCCGTCAATTTAAGAAAGCCAGTAAAAAGCTCGAAAACATCAAATCAAATCCATATATGAACGGAAACTATGCTGCAGTGCAAGATGAAATTTTCGAAACCGACTTAAAAGTTAAAGGTAAAATCCCTGATGACTTACTTGGTGTTTATATGCGAAATGGCCCTAATCCCCAATTCCACCCGATATCGTATACATACCCTATTGATGGTGATGGAATGATTCATGCTGTGTATTTACGTGAAGGTAAAGCCAGCTATCGCAACCGTTTTATTGAAACCAAAGGTCTATTAGCAGAGCGTCGTGCAGGAAAAGCACTCTACGGTGGTATCTCGAATATCGTGATGCCCGATCCAAAATTAATCGGAAAAAATGGAGATAAAGGACCAACAAAGAACGGGGCTTTTGTTCACGTTATAAGACACGCGAAACAGTATATCGCCCTCATGGAGACATCCACGGCCTACCAAATATCATCTGACTTATTAACCGTCGGTGAATGGACACCAAAAGGAATGAAAGCACCGCCGAACGTGAATGCGCATACCCGCTGGGATCCGAAGACACAACAACTACACCTATTTACTTATAATTTTGCTGAACCTGAAATTACCTATTACATACTCAATAAGCAAGGTGAAATAATAAAAAACATTGTGATAGAGAAGGAATACCCCACAATGATTCACGACTTTGTTATCACTGAACATTACATCATCTTCTTTGATGGGCCCGCCATCTTTGATATGAATAAACTTGCTACTGGCGAACCAGTCCTGTCATGGCAACCTGAACTTGGCACTCGCATCGGTATTATGAAAAAGAAGAACCTCAAAATTGACTGGATCGATACCGACACATTTTTTGTTTACCATTTTGCAAATGCGTATGAAGACGGTGATCGCATTATTGTCAATTACACACGTCATGAAAGTCTGAGATTAGGTGGTGAAATAAAATCATCGAACAATAAACACCCGTGCTTCTATCAAACTCGAATAAATCTGTCAACGCACGAAGTTGCGCATGAAGTCCTCGATCACCACAGCACGGAATTTCCACGCATCAATGACAACTATAACTCGATGCCTTACCAATATAGCTATATGGCAGCGAGGGAAAAGGAAGACAACCCATCTCATAATGCTATATTAAAATATGACAGTAAAAAAAGAGAGAAAGTGTTGCATCTATTTGGAGACGATCACGAGGTTGGTGAACCCGTATTTGCACCAAAACTCAAACCTAAATCAGAAGATGATGGTTACATTATGCTGTTCGTGTATAACAAAAAAAAGAAAAGCAGCCGTTTTGTTATTTTGGATGCAAAATGCCTTGATAACAAACCTCTTGCAGAAATTCAATTACCTCGCCGAGTGCCACATGGCTTACACGGATCCTGGATGCCTGGCGAATGGTGAGTTCAGCTGATGTGATATGGCATCATACCAAAATTACAGGCATGCGTTACAGTGTTGAGATAATGAAAATGCCCTACTGTCCTTCATAGTCAATTTCAGATCATCCCGAAATTCGACACGCCGATTTTTAAATTTAATTAAAAATTGCCTTCAACTTATAGTAGCCTAGGTTATTAAGTAAATTTCTTGATTTTTTACACATGTCATATACTAATTTGTCATACGATTGCTTTAAAAATATTAAGGAATAATCGTACGCAATTACCTCCTTTTTATACATTCGAGAATCATAGTATTTCTCACCTGATCCTGGAATCCATGATATACAATCAAAATGGATGACTTTTTCCATCGCTTCTTTATCTCTATAAAGATGTTTATATTGAGGTAAAAATATAAGTCAGTAAGAGCCACGATTGTTTGAGTCGTTACCTCCAGTCTTAGTGCACATAGCCTATGTTAATCAGCTTGAATACTTATTTAAAATTTTCATCACACTTATTCATTTCAATACCTTTTTCATGACTAATATGGCAAGAAACAAGGCCTGTAAAAAGCGCGAAATGGCTAAATAACTTTTCCATAAAAAAGGTATCTTTATGAATATTTTTGTCTACGAATTGCAGAGACTTGATATCATTTTTCACCGCATGTAGAACCACCTCACTCTCTCCTTTAAATTTATCGGCGTATTGAAGAGCCATGCCATCTTCCCGCACCGCAGCCATCACCACTTCTTTATCTCCTTTAAATTGATCGGCGTATTGAAGGGCCATACCATTTTGCTCTACCGCTGCTATGACCACTCCCTTATCTCCTTTAAATTGATCTGCGTATCTAAGCGCCCTACCATTTTTCTCAATCGCTGCCATAACCACTCCTCGATCTTCCTTAAATTCATCAACGTATTGAAGTACCTCGCCATTTTGCTTCACCGCCGCCATCACCACGGCGCTATCTCCTTTAAATTCATCTGCGTATCTAAGAGCACTACCATCTTTCTCAATCGCTGCCATGACCACGTTTCTGACTCCCTTAAATGGACCGGCGTATTCAAGAGCGCTGCCATTTTGCTTCACCGCCGCCATCACCACGGCGCTATCTCCTTTAAATTCATCGGCGTATTCAAGAGCCCAGCCATTTTCCTGCACCGCCGCCATCACCACGGCGCTATCTCCTTTAAATTCATCGGCGTATCTAAGCGCCCAGCCATCTTCCTGCACCGCTGCCATTACCACGTTTCTATCTCCATTAAATTTACCGGCGTATTGAAGAGCCCTGCCATCTTCCTGC
>CACHNP010000036.1 GCA_902581285.1 uncultured Gammaproteobacteria bacterium
GACGTGTCATTTGTTCGGTGACTTGGTTGAGTAGTTGTTCCGTCGTTTCGATACCAACGTCTGCCATCAGTAGCTGGGTTTCTACTTCCTCTAGTAGCTCGGGGTCAATGACTTTTTTACCAAGAAAAAGCTCACTTAGGCCGTCTCCAAGATTCTTTTTAGTTTTGGTGAGGCCGTTTTTTAACTTACTGATCCAGCTAGTATTTTTAACTTCTGTGGAGGAGGATTTCTTCTTGAACTTAAACATATTGTGTCCTTTTTGCTTTTAGCCTCAAGGGTGATCATGTGAATTAACTGTTAGGAATATAGCACTTTATACTTAGTTCAAACAAGGGTTATGTTACTGTGCGGAGTGTGTGCGGAATTTTCTGTCCTAAAATCAGCGGATGTGAGTTTTTACTAGAAGGTGGTAGTGGTTTGTTGTTATCCTGAAGACCATGAAGAAAACGAGTACGAGTTCAGTTAGAATCATTTCAGGTGCTTGGCGCGGTAGGCGGATTCATTTCCCTACTTTCCCCGGTGTACGCCCGACACATGATCGTATTAGAGAAACACTTTTTAATTGGTTGTCTATGGACATTTCACAATCATCCTGCCTTGATTTATTTTCTGGTAGTGGTGCTTTGGGTTTTGAGGCGTTATCACGTGGCGCAAAAAAAACGGTTTTTGTCGACCAGTCCCGTGAGGTGACGCAAGCAATTCAATCGAATTTAATTCGTTTTCAAGCTCGTGGCGCCACCGTGATAAACTCTAACGTCCCGTTTTCAAGAGATTTATTAGAAGGTGCTAGCTTCGATATTGTTTTTCTTGATCCGCCTTTTGGTGCCGATATTTTTTTATCGACATTAAGTTGGTTAAAGAAAAGTCAACTTATTGATTGCCAATCTACCGTTTATTTTGAACTTCCTTTGGCTGATCAATGCCTCTTGGTGAAGGAGGGGCTGTGTGTTATTAAACAAAAACACACTCGCACCATCTGTTATGGTTTGTTGCGTGTTGAGGACCAGTTTTCGTAATTAAACTATATGTCAATATTGTTAGCAGCCAGGGCGTTGTCTTCAATGAATTGACGCCGGGGTTCAACGTGATCTCCCATGAGTGTGGTAAAAATCATATCGGCTTGAATGGCATCCTCAATATTGACTTGTAGCATACGTCGGCTTTCAGGGTCCATTGTGGTTTCCCATAGCTGGTCCGGATTCATTTCCCCAAGACCCTTGTATCTTTGAATATTAAGACCTTTTTTTGCTTCTTTTATAAGCCAGTTAAAACCTTCTTGGAAATCTTTTATTAGGCTTGTCTTCTCGCCTCTTTGTACGTAGGCGCCTTCTTCGATTAAGCCAGATAGTTTTGGTTGTAATTCACTGATGGCCCTATAGTCCGCAGAACCGAAGAAGTCTTCAGTGAGAGAAAATTCTTTTTTAACACCGTGTAACGTACTGGTGATGCTAATACCAAAGCTATCTACGTTATCAGCCGCCTCGATGATTTGAATGGTGAAAGTGGGTTGGTTACTTTGGTTTGGTAATGTGTCAATCTTACTTTGTAATAACGTAACCCATTGATTAGTATTATCTTTGTCTTTCATTTCCAGAGGTTTCAGTGGCTTTATTTGCGTGATTTTATCGATTACTTGAGACGGGTAATGAATGCTAAGCCTGTGGATTGCTTGTTGTGCTCTGCTGTAGTTTCTAGCAAGTTCTTCAAGTGCGGTGCTTTTAATAGCTGGTGAATCTGATGATGGGTACAGCGCGGCACTATCCAGAGATAACCCTAGCATGTATTCGTCCATTGCCTCGTCATCCTTTATGTACTGCTCATTTTTGCCTTTTTTTACTTTGTATAGTGGCGGCTGCGCAATATAAATATGCCCTCTTTCGATTAACTCTGGCATTTGTCTAAAGAAGAAGGTTAATAATAAAGTGCGAATGTGTGAACCATCGACGTCGGCGTCTGTCATGATGATGATGCTATGGTATCTGAGTTTATCTGGGTTGTACTCTTCTTTCCCTATGCCGCAGCCAAGCGCAGTAATAAGCGTGCCGACTTCTGCTGATGCGAGCATTTTGTCAAATCGAGCTTTCTCAACGTTAAGAATCTTACCTTTAAGTGGCAGAATAGCTTGGTTTTTTCTGTCCCTTGCTTGTTTTGCTGAGCCTCCTGCAGAATCACCCTCGACCAGGAATAATTCACATAACGCTGGATCCTTTTCCTGGCAATCGGCAAGCTTTCCTGGCAGGCCAGCAATATCCAAGACGTTCTTTCTTCGTGTCATGTCGCGTGCGCGTCTTGCTGCTTCACGAGCACGTGCAGCATCAACGATCTTAGACGTTATCGCTTTCGCTTGTTGAGGGTTTTCTTGTAAAAAATCTTTGATTTTAGCGGTTATGATACCTTCAACCACAGGTTTGACTTCAGACGAGACAAGTTTATCCTTGGTTTGAGATGAAAACTTGGGGTCTGGCACTTTTACTGAGAGAACAGCGGTTAACCCTTCACGTGAATCATCCCCGGTGGTGTTTACTTTTGCTTTCTTTGCGACACCACCTTGCTCTATGTAGTTGTTTAGTGTGCGTGTAAGTGCGGAGCGAAGCCCTGCAAGGTGAGTTCCGCCATCTTTTTGTGGAATATTGTTCGTAAAGCACAAGATACTTTCTTGAAAGCCGCAATTCCATTGCATTGCAACCTCCACTTGTATATCGCTTTTTGTGTCTCGCAGGTAAATAATATTTTCGTTGACTAGTGTTTTATTCGTGTTAAGTAGCTCTACGAACGCTTGTATACCACCTTCGTACTCAAATATGTCATGCTTTCCTGTGGACTCTTCCTTTAGTTCAATGCGAATCCCTGAGTTAAGGAAGGCGAGCTCTCTTAGCCTTTTTGCTAATATGTCATAATGAAAAGTGGTATCTGAGAATATGTCTTTACTCGGAAGAAAGTTAATCACAGTGCCGTTTTCAGTGGTTGAATCAACCACTTCTAATGGTTTTTCGGGTACGCCCAGGTTGTATTTCTGGAAGTGTAATTGGTTATTTTTATGGATGCGAAGTTCCAATGACTCTGACAGCGCGTTTACCACTGACACACCTACCCCGTGTAGACCGCCAGATACTTTATAAGCGTCGTTATCAAATTTACCGCCGGCATGAAGAACTGTCATGATGACCTCTGCTGCAGACTTCCCCTCGCCTTCGTGCATACCTGTTGGTATTCCTCGTCCGTTGTCTTGTACTGTTATAGATCCATTTTCATGGATTGTTGTCACGATTTTATTACAGTGCCCCGCTAACGCTTCGTCAATTGAGTTATCAACCACCTCAAACACCATGTGGTGTAAACCGGTTCCGTCGTCTGTGTCACCAATATACATACCCGGCCTCTTTCTTACGGCGTCGAGTCCTTTGAGTACTTTAATGGTGGAAGAGTCGTACTGGTTGGTTGTGGCATCAGTCATTATTTTTCTCTTTTTTATTCGTGATTTATGCCGAATATGTTAACAAATAAATGGTAAAAATGCGATTATTATCTTGATTTTAGACTTTTACAGCAATTATACATCAGTTGCCCACAGACTTATCAACAGCTTATTGATGAGCTATGCGGTATTCGAAAAATATTCACCATGTTTCATGTGAAACACACTTGGTTTTTTGTCTTTTAAAGGAATCACTATGTCGTTATCTTCTATTGATGTAATAAAGCACTGGCACTCGATTGTTTGTAATATATCACAGATTTTTGCGATGCTATGCTTATCTAACTCAGATGGTAAGTCATCAATGAGCACGATACTTCTTTTTTTTACTTTTTTCTTTAGCAACATGCATTTTGCAATGTTCATAGCATAGCTCGCAAGTTTGAGTTGGCCTTGAGACAAGTGGTCTTTTATTGGCGTGTTATCATCCACGGCGATTAGCAGCTCTGCTCGGTGTGGTCCTTTGGTTGTAAAGCCGCATTTTTGATCCATAAAGTGATTGGCTGATAATTCATCTTGCAAGCTGGTTGTATGATCCCACCCCCGGATCAATTTCAGCTGTATTAGTTTGTGGTTTGTTAAGAAAGCTGTGTATAACTTGTTTATAAGAGGAGTCAGTTCTTCTATGTACGCACTTCTCATGGCTACAATTATTTCTCCTGACTCTGCCATTTGGTTATTCCACACAGCAAGCTCATTTCGGCTTAGCCGCATCTTTAAACCAGCATTTCTCTGCTTTAATGCCAGCTCATATTTTTTCCAATGAGAAATGAAGTTGTGATTCACGTGAAACAATCCGTGATCTATGAATTGGCGCCTTGTTTTTGGGCCTTCGTGGAATAGTTTGTAGCTGTTTGTTGGTATGATGTGAACTGGCAGTTTACTTGCTAGCTCTGTTAGGCTACTTTTTTTTTCATTATTGATATGTATTCTCTTCGTTCCATCACTTTTCTTTTCTAATCCCAGCTTTTCCACAAAGTTATCCACAGAAAGCTGTGCGTGGATTCGAAGCTGCTCTGTTCCGTGTTGGATAATTCGCTTGTTCTCATGTGATTTAAATGATTTTCCAGTTCCAAGCAAATAAATAGCTTCTAGGAAGCTGGTTTTTCCGGACCCATTTAAGCCATGAATGATATTAAAGTGTGGAGCAGGGTTTATTGATACGCTGCTGATGTTTCTTACGCCATGAATTTCAATGCGAGTAATCGGCATAGCTATTCCTGTTGTTTAAACCTACAGGCGCATTGGCATTGTGACAAAGGTGCTATCTATGTTACTGATGGCTTCTTCTATAACCATTGCCGTGTTTTGACATTGGAGATTTAGAGTCACGTTTTCAGATTCGATGATTCCCAGTTTTTCCAGCAAGTAAGTGGCGTTGAAACCAATATTAAAAGTTTCTCCCTCGTAATCGATGGGAATGTGCTCTTCAGATGACTCGTGCTCTTGGTTGTATGCGGTAATGTTTAGTAAGTTGGGCTGAAGTTCTAGTTTAACGCCTTTAAACTTCTCATTGGACAATATAATGCTTCTTTGTAAAGCTGATTTTAGATTATTTGAGCTCACTTCGATCTTGTTGGTTAAATTTGTTGGAATTATCTTTCGGTAAGCGGGATACGTTCCTTCAATTAGCTTCGTTGTAAAGACAAAGTCTCTGCAATGTGCCCGCAAGCTGGATTGACTGATTGTCATTGTGATTTCGTCTTCTGATGAGCTGAGTAGTTTGAGTAACTCAGCTGTTGCGCTGCGGGGTAATATGCTTTTGATTGGCGCTTCTACATTGATGTTGATGGGCATGCTGTTCATCGCTAAGCGGTGCCCGTCGGTTCCCACGCAAGTTATGCAACCATTTGTTATTTCTATCAAAACTCCGTTCAGGTAGAATCTAACGTCTTGAGTTGCGGTGGCGAAAATCGATCTTTGTAAAAGCTTTGATAACGCTTTTTTGTCAATAGTAAACTCAACCAGATTGTTGGATTCTGTGAACGTTGCAGGAAACTCATCCGCGTTAATGGTGGATACTGAAAAGCGACTCTTACCTGATTTGATAATGATTTGTGATTTGCTTTCGTCTCGTATTAGCTCAATGACTGACTCAGAAGGCAGTTTTTTACAGATATCAAACAGTTTTCGTGCTGGTAATGTGATAGACATGTCTTGCTCAGGGGAAATCAGTAAGTTGGCTTTTCCAACGAGCTCAAACTCAAGGTTTGTTGCAGTGACTGAAAGTTGCTCCTGCTCAATTTTTAACAGCACATTGGACAAAATAGGCAAAGTTGGTTTTGGTTCTACTGCACCAATGACAGCTTGCAATGGTTCTAATAATGTTTCTCTGGTTATACTTAGGCCCATTTTTTGCTCCTTATGCTGATAGTATCCGCGCTAAATTTCGGTAGTCCTCTTGTATATCAAGGTTGGTGGATAAGAGTTCTTTCATTTTTCTGCACGCATGTAATACCGTTGTGTGGTCTCTCCCCCCGAAGTTGTCACCAATTTCAGGTAGGCTGTGGCTGGTAAGCTCTTTTGACAACATCATGGCCAGTTGTCGTGGGCGAGCGATTGAGCGGTTTCGCCTTTTGGATAACAAGTCCGCAACTTTGATTTTATAGTACTCGGCAACGGTTCGCTGAATGTTGTCAATTGTGACCAGCTTTGCTTGCAGTGCAAGCAGGTCTTTGAGAGCCTCTTTGGCAATGTCTACTGAGAGCGGTTGCCCGGTGAACTGAGCATTTGCAATCACTCGTTTTAATGCGCCTTCGAGTTCTCGGACGTTAGACTGTATGTGCTTAGCGATAAAGAAGGCTACTTCGTGTGGGAGTGCAACTTTGATTTGCTCCGCTTTGGACATTAATATGGCGACCCTGGTTTCAAGTTCGGGTGGCTCTATTGCTACTGTTAGGCCCCATCCAAAGCGAGACTGAAGACGCTCTTCCAGTCCTTTAATTTCTTTTGGGTAGCGATCGCAGGTTAATACAATCTGCTGTTTGTCATCGAGTAAGTAATTGAATGTATGGAAAAATTCTTCTTGAGATCGCTCTTTATTAGCGAAGAATTGGATGTCGTCAATCAATAGGCAATTGATTGAGCGGTAGAAGCGCTTAAAGTTATCCATTTCATTTCGTTGCAGTGCCTTGATCATGTCGGCGACAAATCGCTCCGAGTGCAAATAGACAATTTTTGCGTCTGGATTTTGTGAGCGGATGAGGTTACCCATGGCCTGTGCAAGGTGGGTTTTTCCTAGGCCGACGCCGCCGTAGAGAAAAAGAGGATTGTAGGCTTGCCCCGGGTTTTGCGCTACTTGCAATGCCGCTGCCTTGGCCAAACGGTTTGAGTTACCTTCAACAAACGTTGAAAAGTTAAAATTGGGATTAATGTTACCGGTTGTGTCGCCGTGTTGGCCGCCAAACTTAAGTGTGCTGGTTTTTTTTTTCGTGCTTAGTCGTCGTGTTTGTTGGTTGTTGTTGCTGCTTGGGTGTGCTGGTGTCTTGTTTGGGTGGTTTGTTACTGATAGCAGGTGAGCCGTCATCCATTCCAAGTAAAATATCAACCTCGCTGCCAGAAATTTTTGCAGCTATGTTATGTATGAGTGAAAGATAGTTGTTTTTTACCCAGCGAATGATGAACTTATTATGAGCAACGATCTTGATTTGACCGTCTGTTTCTTCCGCTTTTAACTGGGCAATCCAAGTTTTGTACTCACTGGGCTGGATTTCTTTGGCTAGCTCTATCAGGCATCTGTCCCATAAGGTTGTTGTGGCTAGTTCTGACATAGGGTCCTTTCGTCTTGTTATACAGCATGTATTAAGGTGTTAGCACGCGAGTTGCCTGCTTGAATTGAGCAAGCAGAAATGCATTGTACTGTAGTTTTATCACAGGGTCTATAGTAATTACTGACGTATCTGGGTAGCGGTTAATTTATGGATAAACAATGGTTGATCAGTGCCATGCGAATGGGTATGCCGTTAGAGACTTGTTGATGGATAATTGATTGAGGACATGAAATTAGCGCTGATTCAATTTCAATCCCGCGATTGACTGGTCCTGGGTGCAAAATAATGGCATTTGGGTTGGCGTGGGTGAGTGCTTGTTGGGTAAGTCCATATTTTGTGTGGTATTCCATGGTGTTTGGTATGTCTTGATTGTGTTCAAACCGTTCTTTGTTAATACGCAAGGTGATAACCACGTCAGCATTATCGAGGCCCTCGATCAAGGACTCGTGGCGGCTGATGATGGATGCGGGGTGGTTTGAAATGAGTGATTTTGGGCCAATCAATCGAATCTCTTTAGCATCGAGTACCGTTAAAATATCAATCAATGAGTGAGCCACGCGAGAGTGGATACTGTCACCAACAATGGCTATGGATAGATCCTGGATGTGACTTTTGTGTTGAAGGATCGAAAATATATCGATAAAAGCCTGTGATGGGTGTTGATTACAGCCGTCACCAGCATTGATTAAAGGGGTACTAATTTCATTGATGAGTTCGTGATGCAGTTTATCAGTCGGATGCCGAAGTGTGATCAAATTGACGCCCATTTGTTGGAATGTGACGAGGGTGTCAATTATGCCCTCTCCTTTTTTGTCCGACAGCGTCGCCATGTTTGGGTTTATAACCTTAAGCCCAAGTCGAGAAGCCGCTATGTCAAATGAGTACTGGGTGCGAGTGCTGGGTTCATAAAATAAGTTTACCATCAATCCGTTATGCGTCGTTGTGTCGGGTGGCGTGTGGCCTGATACCAGTTGCGCTTGGTAATGCTTTGCTTTCTCTAGAATGGATAGGATCGTGGGTAAGCCAAGTGAGTTAATGTCAATTAAATGGTTAGGCATTTAGTCTCCAGAGTTGATTTGTTTAAAGTCTGAATCAAGCCAAGCTTGTAGGATGATGCTGGCGGCCATGCTATCAATATCGTCATTTGGGTTTAATTGCTTCCTTGCTATTTTCGTGGTGTATTGCTCTTCAACTTCGTGGGTGGCGAGTTTGAATTTTTGCTTTAGTCTGTTTTTAAATTTACGCGCAGCGTGAGTGATCTCTTGGTCTTCATTATTTAGTGTATAAGGCATGCCAACAATAATCGCACTGATATTCCACGTTTTAATAAGGGATTGTATTTGATCCCAGTCAGGTATACCGTCTCTGGCGGCCAGCGTGAGTAATGGGCGAGCGTTTTCTGTGAGCGAATTACCCAAAGCCACACCGATTCGTTTCATGCCAAAATCAAATCCTAAAAACATCTGCGGGTTTGTTGTCTTATGCATGACCGGTTTGACCTGATAGGTGGTTGATGTTGATTCCAATCAATTTAGCGGCTTGCTCCCAGCGGTTGCTCGCTGGCGTTCTGAGGATGATATCTGGGTTATAAGGTGCAACGAGCCAGTCGTTTGCAATGATTTCTTTTTCTAGCTGACCGGGCTCCCAGCCGGCATAGCCTAACGTGATGATGTACTCCGCTGGTCCCGTGCCTTGACCAATTTGTGTTAAAACCTCTTTTGATGTCGAGATATTGAGAGGGTGATTGGGGTCGGGTGTGAGTTTATTTTCATGTAGAACAAAGCCTTGTTCTTGAGATACAGGCCCACCAATAAACACCTGTTGAGTCGCCTCTTGCGGCTTTTTGATTGGGATATTAAGATGAGCTAGCAGGTTGGCGACGGTGAGGTCCATTGTTTTGTTGATAATGATGCCAATTGCGCCATCTTGGTTATGCTCTTCAATGTAAACAACGGAGCGATTGAAATTAATATCGACCATTGATGGCATAGCTATGAGTAGTTTGTTGGTGAAGTAATCTTGTTTTTCCATGTTGCTAGTATGCGGTTTCTGCTTCTGCTGTGCAATATTTTTTTGCTTGGGTTTTTTCTGTTTTTTTTTTCAGCAGACCCGTGCGTGATTTACTATTCTTGTACGGATGGTGGGTGTTATTGTGATTGAAAATGGTTACAATGAAGTGGGTTTTTAATTGTCCTAAGTGGGGGTGACATGGTAGTGACTGAAAAAAAAGAATTAAATGGATTGGGTGTGGCAGATTTATTGGCAATCGCTCAAGAGCGTAAAGAAGGCGTTTTTAGCTCAACTAACGCATTTTCTGTCGTTACAGGTAAGCGTACTGGACGCTCCCCACGTGATCGGTTCATCGTGTGTGATGACATAACACGGGATCAAGTTGATTGGGGTCAAGTTAATCAGTCTATCGAGCCTGATGCATTTTCTCGCTTGTGGTCGAAAGCGCATGATTACATGCAGTCACGAGAGCGCTTTGTTAATGAGTTGCAAGTAGGCGCAGATGCACGCTACGCCTTGCCGGTGAAGGTGATTACCGAATTTGCTTGGCACAATGTGTTTTGTCAACACTTGTTTATTAACCCGCGCAATCCTGCTTGCCAAGTTGAAAACGAGTGGACTTTATTGAATGCGGCTACGCTTGCGATGGACCCGGCTGTTGATGGCACGCCAGATGATGGCGTGGTGATCATCAATTTTACCGAGCGAAAAGTGTTGTTGTGTGGCATGCGCTACGCCGGGGAAATGAAAAAAGCGTTGTTTACTGCGTTGAACTTTATTTTACCTCAGCGGGATGTGTTGCCGATGCACTGCGCCTCCAATGTGGGGACGGATGGTGACGTGGCGTTGTTTTTTGGTTTATCTGGAACTGGAAAAACCACGTTGTCCGCTGATCCATCGCGCTTTCTGATTGGGGACGATGAACACGGTTGGGGCACAGAGGGTGTGTTTAATTTTGAAGGAGGCTGTTACGCGAAGTGCATTAACCTATCCAAGGAGCGTGAGCCCGTTATTTGGGACGCGATTCGTGATGGCGCTATTCTAGAAAATGTGGTGTTGAATGATGCGGGAGAGCCGGATTATGATAATGCTCACTACAGCCTGAATTCACGTTCGGGCTACCCACGTACACACATACCCAAACGAGTTGAAGAAAATCAGGCAGGGCAACCGCAAGCAGTGTTGTTCTTAACCTGTGATTTATATGGGGTGTTACCACCGATTAGCGTGTTAAACATTGAGCAGGCTGCGTATTATTTCTTAAGCGGTTATACGGCGTTAGTTGGTAGCACCGAGGTGGGATCAACCGAGGGGATCAAGCCGACATTTAGCACGTGTTTTGGTGCGCCATTTTTTCCGCGTGCAGCAACGGTATACGCAGAGTTACTAATGAAGCGCGTGCGAGAAACCGGTGCTAGAGTGTACTTAGTTAACACGGGGTGGACCGGTGGTGCCTATGGTGAAGGTGGGCAACGATTTAGCATCCCTGTTACGCGCAGGGTGGTTGAAGCGGCTATTTCAAATGAGTTGGCTGAAACCAATACCGTGGCTTATCCGGGGTTTAATTTCGCCGTGCCAACTACCATTAATGGAGTTGATAGTGCACTATTACGACCTGATACTCTGTGGACCGATTCGCAGGCTTATCGCGAGAAAGCCAATCTGCTGATTGCACAGTTTCAAAATAATTTTAAACGATTCGATGTGTCAGAGTCTATTACTAATGCAGGGCCTTGTTTTGTCGAATGAATTGAGCAAAGAAAAATATCGGAATATTGTTCCACCACTAGCTCATTCTGATGTGACGGTGGTTGCGGTTTCTAAGTTGCGAACACCTGCTGAGATTAGGGGTTTTTGTGATTTGGGGCACGAGCATTTTGCAGAAAATTACCTGAATGAAGCACTGCCAAAAATGGATCAATTAGACGGTCAAAATATCACTTGGCATTTTATTGGTAAGTTGCAATCGAGGAAAATTAAAACGATTGCAAACGCATTTGATTGGGTTCACACGCTAGAATCAAAAAAACAGTGTGCTTTGTTACAGCAGCATCATAAGTGCGAGTCGCCATTGAATGTGTGTATACAGGTGAATATTTCTGGTTCAAAGCAAAAAGCCGGGGTTTCAGTCGACGAGTTAGAGCCTTTAGTTCGATTTTTTCTCGAGAACCAAGCCAGTCATGTGACACTACGAGGGTTGATGACCATGTGTGACTTAGAGCACACTGACCAAGAGCGCAAACAAATTTACTTACGCTGTGTTGAATTAAAAAATAAACTTAACAATACGTTTGAAGATATTAATTTGGATACCTTGTCTATGGGTATGAGTGATGATTACGATTTGGCAGTTGAGTGTGGTTCCACGATGGTGCGCCTGGGTACCGCCTTGTTTGGTCCACGACCCCAAAGGAGTCACGATGACAAGTAGGTTGGCATTTGTTGGTTGCGGAAACATGGCTCGCTGTATGATTGCCGGTTTAATTGGATCCGGTTTTGATTCTCACACCATTGTGGCATCAAATCGATCGAGAGAAAATTTGCAAAACACGGCTAAGCAGTTTGACATAAAGACAGCGGATTCTAATTGCGATGCGGTCAATCAGGCCGACGTGGTGGTGCTGGCAGTGAAGCCACAACAGATGAGAGTGGTTTGTGATGACATACGACCTGGGATCAAATCGGGACAATTGGTTTTTTCCATTGCGGCGGGGATTGAATTAAGTTCACTTGAGGCTTGGTTACCACAAGCGTCGATTGTGCGGGTGATGCCTAATGTGAACGTGGCAACAGGTGCGGGTGTGATTGGTTTGTTTGCGCGGGATGGGTTTCAGCATCAAGATAAAGTAACATCAATGTTGCGGCCATTGGGCGAATGCTTTTGGGTTGATCAGGAGTCTCAGTTAAGGGCAATGACCATCTTGTCGGCGTCGGGAGTGGCGTTGTATTGCTATTTCTCGGAAGCATTGCAATCAGCAGCTGGGCGACTGGGTTTGTCGCAGGAGATTGCAGATAGGGCGATTAGACAAACTATGTTTGGTACTGCGCAATCGGTGTCACACGATGCAATGTTAAGTTGGTCGCAGTTGCGGCAGCAAGTCACGTCCCCTGGCGGTACTACTGAAGCCGCATTAGCGCAATGGGATAAGTTGCAATTATCTGAGGGTGTCCAACAAGCGGTTGATTGTGCTATTGAAAAAGCGATCGCCATGAGTGGCGCAAGTGGAGGAGAACAAAAATGAATGTGCTAATTTTTCTGATTAATACGATACTAGGACTGTATCTGTATACCTTGGTGGCGAGGATCTGGATGCAGAAGTGTCGTGTTAATTACTTCAACCCATTGTCACAGTTTGTGGTCAAAGTAACTGACCCGTTAGTCAAGCCATGTCGTCGATTCATTCCTGGTCTAAAGGGATTCGATTTGTCGATTTTGTTTTGCGTGATGGTCATTCAAACTGCTGTGTTGTGCGGTGTGTTATTGCTCATGGGGGTTAGTGGTGTGGCATTTATGGCGATAGTGTCATTTGTCGCGGCTAAAGTGATTAGTTTGATTGAGGGATTTTTTTTCTACGTCATCATTGTGTCCGTGCTTTTAAGCTGGTTACAGCCGCGTGGTGGAACGCCGCTTGCAGAAATTGCGACAGCCTTAAGCGAGCCTTTGTTGCGTTTGGCTCGTCGCTTTGTTCCGCAAATTGGTGGCTTGGATTTCTCCCCCCTCGTATTGATTGTCGTGTTGCAATTGATCAAAATGATACTGGTAAGCCCGTTACTTTCTTTTTCCATCTCCAACGGCCTGCCCCCAGCGTTATGGTACCTTTTGTAACTGTGTTGGTTGGCTTTGGTTGAGCATTGTGTGACCGCTAATGGGTGAAATCAAGAAAAAAGCTGGATTTTATCTCAATAATGGTTTAGGATAATTTTTGTCTGTTCGACGACCAAATTCTAATCGAATCTACACATTACACAATCCAGCGCCATTTTAAGGAGTTCGTATGTCCAAAATAACCGATGTAACCGATGAAACTTTTGACAATGAGGTTTTACATTCCGACAAGCCTGTTTTATTGGATTTTTGGGCTGAGTGGTGTGGCCCCTGTAAAATGATTGCGCCTATCCTAGAGGAGATTGCAAATGAATACGTCGATAAGCTAAAAGTATGTAAGTTGGATATAGACAAAAATCCTAACACACTACCAAAATATAAAGTACGTGGTATCCCGACGTTGATGATTTTTATAAAGGGCGAAGTGGCTGCCACGAAGGTCGGTGCTCTTACAAAGAGTCAGCTGAAAGAATTTATCGACTCAAGCATCCAATAATCACCAAGTATGATTGAACATCCGTAATTACACTAAGAGAAACTAAACATGAGTATGAATATATCCGAATTAAGAGTGAAAAAACCGTTAGAGCTTGTTGAGATTGCTCAATCGATTGGGTTGGAGAACATTGATAACATGCGTAAGCAGGATTTAACCTTTAACATTCTGAAAGCGCACGCAAAAAAAGGCGAGGCTATTGTCGGTGGTGGTGTGCTTGAAATCTTACCGGATGGTTTTGGTTTTTTACGTTCCCCGAGTGTGTCGTACTTGGCTGGCCCCGATGATATTTATGTTTCTCCTAATCAAATCAGACGCTTTAATTTGCGGACCGGTGATACTATCTTTGGTAAAATTCGACCGCCAAAACAAGGTGAGCGTTATTTTGCTTTGCTAGAAATAAAAGAGTTGAATTATGACTCTCCTAAAAACACCAAACATAAAATCATGTTTGAGAATGTGACTCCTCTGCACCCAAACGAGCGCCTGCGGCTGGAAGTTGGTAACGGCACCACGGAAGACATCACAGCTCGAGTACTCGAATTGGCCTCACCGATTGGTAAAGGTCAACGTGGTTTGATTGTGTCGCCACCTAAGGCAGGTAAAACACTGATGCTACAGAACATAGCGCATTCCATTGAGCGCAATCATCCTGATTGTCACTTGATTGTTTTGCTAATTGATGAGCGTCCTGAAGAGGTGACTGAAATGTCACGCACGGTTAAGGGTGAAGTGTTGGCATCAACGTTTGACGAGCCGGCAAATCGACACGTGCAAGTGGCCGAGATGACAATCGAAAAAGCCAAGCGTATGGTAGAACAAAAGAAAGATGTCATTATTCTGTTGGATTCGATCACACGATTGGCGCGTGCTTATAACACGGTTGCGCCTGCGTCTGGAAAAGTATTGACTGGTGGTGTTGACGCTAACGCATTGCAACGACCAAAACGCTTTTTTGGTGCCGCGCGTAATGTTGAGGAGGGTGGTAGTTTAACCATCATTGCCACGGCATTGGTGGAGACTGGTTCGAAAATGGATGAAGTGATTTTTGAGGAGTTCAAAGGAACGGGTAACATGGAGATTCATTTAGATCGGCGAATTGCTGAGAAACGTGTGTTCCCTGCGGTTAATATCAATAAATCAGGCACTCGTCGTGAGGAGTTGGTAACGAAACCGGATGAATTAAGTAAAATGTGGATTTTACGTAAAATTCTGCATCCAATGGGTGAAACTAGCTCAGCCAGTGCGATAGAATTTTTGGTTGATCGCCTTAAGCGATGCAAGACCAACAATGAATTTTTTGATTCCATGAAGGGTGATTAGTTCGCAACTGTTCTAAAATTCTGCTGCGTCTAAAAACGCACTAAGTGACTGGCGAACCTTGTTTTTGTTTTTATTCAGCAGGCGCATTGTTTTTCACTCTTGTTTCTCTTATTGTGTGTTGCGTCTGTGATCATATTCGAGTAATATCTCTACTATTGTGGCGATTTTACAGTAACTTAACAAAGGACAATAAAATGAATTTTAATACCAAGTCAGCATTGTACTCAGTTGTTTTTGCAGCTTCAGTATTCGGCTTTACTGCTGCGCAGGCACAGTCAGACTCTTCATCCAAAGTGCCAAACGTAGCTTCAGCAGCTGATTCAAAAGAAAGTAATGCGGTGTCTGCAACTAGCCATAGCTCAGGGTCGGCTTCACTTAAAGTAAAACAAGAACCTTGGTTTTCACTGGTATATGGTTTTGAGGGAACTCATGGTGGCTCGCTAGATAAACCAAGAGCTATGACGGCTAAAATGTGGTTTTCAAACCATTTCACCGCTGGTGTTAGCTATACCAACTATGATGTACTGCCTGGCAGTAGTGCTCTTACAGGTAGATTACGCCTATCCGCGCTTGAGCTTGGTTATGATAAGCCTTTTTTTACAAACGGCAAATTTGCTGCTTCTGTGGGGGCTTCGGCCGGTCTTGCTCAAATCGCACAAAATGGCAGTGTTAACGAAGCGACTGGGTTGATTGGTTCTGTTGATGCGGATTTACATTATCACTTAAGTGGAATGGGCTTGTTGGTAACTGTTTCATACAGTCGAATGGCGGATCAAAGTGCTGGTGTCAACTTTAGTGATAAAGGAACCTTTAACTTCGGGGTGGGACTGACCTACAAGGCACATAGCGCATAACTGATCGTCACTGTTTTTTTAAAAAAAGGCAAATTTATTTGCCTTTTTTATTTCGTTTTAATTTTCTGGAGTGTGTCGACGAGTGTTATGAAATGCTGGCTCAGTTCAGAGAACAGTTTAATGTCATAACCGTGTTTACTTTTGCATGCTGCAATAGTTTCGTAGGATTCTTGACCTAAACCAATCACGTATTGTTCGGATAAGTTTTTTCTTTTGATGTTGCCAGGAAATAACCCGGATAGCAGCAGGCATTCATCACCAAGTTTCCGCATTAACTTGGCGTCAGAGCATGATTCTATCCTATTTTGCTGGATGAAACGCATGGTTAATATCGTGGTTGATAGCGATGAGTCCAGTGAAAAGTCGTCCAATGTGATCATGAGGTAGTGGTGTAACGCGGGCGATAGTTTGCAGCCGTTATTGTGACAGGCTTCTGAAACTAAGTCTGACCAGGCCGTCATTGTGTTACAGGCTATTTGCATTTTCTTTTTCATTTTACACTCCTTACTTAAAGGTGTCGTCGAAGGCAATTATAGATTATATTTGAAAAAAAACAGAAATAAATATTGCTTTATATCATATGGTTATAGAATTTATTTTTGATCTGGGTGTTTTTGGTTCAATTTCACCATCCTCATCCGGATAATGTAAAGACTCGATTTTATGATAATTGGCGTCATTAATTAGGCCATTTTACGGTCCAGTTTGAGCTTTGGGGTTGAGCAAGCCATGGCGGCGCCCCTACTTTTGTTTGTGTCAGTGCTTTTTGATTGCCTTTTTTATCTAAATTAATCTTGTTCTGTCTGGCTGACTTAAAAGTATGTGTCTTAGATTGATTCGGTGACCAGCGCTTTTTTATAGTATGTGTTTGCTTCAAGTAGATTGTCATTAAGTTCAGACAGTTCCGCTAACAGACAGTATGATTCGCGAGACGGCTTTTGCTTTAAGGAGCGTTTGTAGTATTGCTCAGCTTTCGCAAGCATATTATTTTTCACTGATAACCGCCCTAGGCAACGAAGTAATAAGGGGTCGTTACCTTTTTTATTAAGCCAGGATTCAGCACGGAGTAGATAATCTATGTTATTGCTGCTTGCGTATTCGGCATAGCACGCTAGCAAGCTTGGTTCCCAATGTCGTTTTAGCCGTTTCTGAATTAAATGCAAGGCGTCTTGTGAGCGATTCTTGGATGCGAGGATACGGCAGTAAGCCTTAAGTAATTCGGGCTGATCTCGTAATGATTTTGGAATTTTCCTCCATTCGTCATCTAGTGCGATTGGTGTTTGCTGGAGTGTGTTTATTGCAAGTTTGATATCGATGCAATTGATTTCTTCTTCTTGTAAAACATGAAGTTTTTTTAGTTGAGGGCGTATTTTGGCTAATTTTTCCAGCTGATTTGTGTTGATATAGATGCGGGATAAAAGTTTAAGTACCCTTGTGTTTTTAGGTCTGGTTTCATAACAGTCGAGGCATATTTTTTCAGCAGCTTTCCATTCTTTTTGTTGGATTAATATATCCGCTTTACTGAGTGACACACCCAAGTTTTCTTTTGACGGCGAAGTGTTACTGGCGGGGAATTGCAAGTCTACTTCGTTTGACTGTGGAATGCCTTTCTTTGCTTCAATCAACCCGATTATATTGGCACTTGGATCGTCATTGTAATTTATACCACGTTGAAATGTTTTGGCCGCTTGTTTCCATTGCCCTTGCGCTAATAAGTTAATGCCGTTAGCAAGTGAATTGCGATGGTTTCGTAGGTTTTTTATTTCTTTTCTTTTTCGTATTTTTTTTCTAATTTGGGCGGTGGTGTGGGTAGCGCGTAGTAGTAAGTGAAACGTGAAGAAAATGAGAGTCAGTAAAGCTAGCCCAAACCAAAAAGAAGTTTCGATGATGGTGTGATCATAACTAATATAAATGATACCAGGGTCAACGGAGATGAGATAGCCAACTGCAACGCTTAAAGAAAGGTAAATGAAGAGCCTAATGGGATTAATCATAATTTGAGTCCTGTTGTCTTCGGTTGTAATTGAGATAGTGTTGCCAGCACCGTTTTAAATGTCGGGATATTGGGTGAAACTGAAATGGATTGCAATGATTTAAGTTGTTTTAGAATTGCTGCTGAATTTGATTGTGGCGGAAGCTTATTGAGTTGTTTGATCATGTTATTAATGCTACTGCTGTAGGTGGCTTGTTGATGACGCAACAGGGCCCATTGCGCCTCCGTTGCTTTTATACTGATATTGTTTTTTATGATTTTAATTTCGTTTGCAGTTAACAGTGGCTCTATAGGTTGAGATCGATGTTTGATTACAACTAGATTTTTAAACCCAGATAGAACGCGATTTAATTTACTGTCAGTTTTTGTGGTTTTAGTTGGTTCTGGCTTTGGCGTGAACGTGGTAAGTGGCTCTTCTGGGAGAGCATTTACCTCAGACGTCACAGTATCAATAGAGTGAATGATCGCGCTATAGTTCAATTTATTTTTTATGTTGGTAATAGTATGAATGCGGTTGCTTATTTCAGTTTCAAGTAGCGGCTCATTCACAGATTGAGATATCTGTTTGGCAGCATTCAGTAATTTAAGCGCGTGATCAAAGTCGTAATCAATATTTAATGAGTACTTTGCTTCTTCGATAAAAAATTTGGCGCGATTTAAAGACTGGTTTCGATCGGATTCTAATGACTTGGTTAGTAGTTGTGTTACCTCTTGTTTTAGATTTGTAACCGCGAGCTCTTTGTCATGCAATTTATCTAAAAGGAACTGGTTGTTTGAATTGAGCTTAATTTGCAGTTGCGCCTGTTGTTGATTCAGCTGCGTTATGGTGCTGCGGCTGTTGATTTGTTGGTTCCATAGTAAACCAACACAAACGCCGAGAGCCAAGGTTGGCGTTGCGATCAGTATTGACTTGTGCTTTGATATACGCGAGAGAAGTGCGTTGTTTTTTTCGGTTTTTTTGTTCATTTTTAGCCCCATTTGGTAACGAATTATGATGAGTTCCAGCTAGTTGGAATCTGTGTTATATCAAAGCAGCTTTATTTTACGCTTTTTTAACTAGGGTTTCTAGAATTGATTGGTTTGTCGGGTTATCGGCAAGTAAAATACAGTCGTTTGTCCAGCCTAATGAGCGTGCTAGATTGGCTGAATTTTCACTGCCCATGATAAGAGGCGTGCGAATTAACTTGAACTGATTTTGTGGATTAAACCAGCTATGCAGCACTTTGAGGCTGAGCGAGCTTGTTATGATTATTTTATCAATATGTTGTGAAAACACCGCGCCTAGCGTGGTATTATCAGGCGGTGCGTGTGCCTCAATTTCGTAGGTAATAACGGTATCAACAATTGCGCCTCGCTCTTTTAATGAATCAGCTAGCAGTGACTTATGATCTGAGCCGCAAAGAATGAGGACGTTTTGTTTTGATAGATTTTGTAGTTGTGGTAGATTTAATATGCCTTCACTTGAGTAGAGTTGAGGTTTGATGATATTGGATTCAAAAGACCCCACGGCAGCTTCAGTAGCAGGCCCAACGCAAATGACGCATGCGCGTGTTGGGCGCCAGTGCATTTTGACGGCTGGAACAGCGTTAGCGCTAACAAAAATGATATGCTGATAGCTTGAAAGTTCTCTTGGCCAGGGGGGGGTCTCTTGTGTTAGGGTTGGCCAGTTTAGTTTTATGGTTGGACATTCGATTACGGTGGCGCCGTGTTGTTTAAGTAATTTTGTCAGTGATTGCGCTTGATCTTTTGGGCGCGTGTTGATGATCACTTGGGATTGCAGCGCAAGTTTATTCATGTGTGAGTATCCGGTAGGTTTCGTAAGCGGGTTCTTCGTATGGGTGAGCTTGTTTTAAGGTAGAAACTGCTTGTTCAATTATGTGGTCCTCACAAATCATTTCCACTTTGTATTCGTCTACCATTTCAATTTCGTTGTGTGACCCGATGTGAGGTTGGCTGCCACCTAAAGGACGAAACTGCCCTTCTCCTTTTACTTGCCAGCAACAGCAATCATAGTTTCCTATGCGTCCAACACCAACATCAAAAAGTGCAGATTTGACTTCATCGAGAGCGATTTCGGGGACATAAAAAGAGAGTTTATACATTGGTTTCTCCATTTTTGTATTTTCAGTAAAGTAACTTTTCTGCGCCTTGACTTAACAGGTCGTGGGCAACTTGTTCGCCTAGTTTTTGGGGTGACAGTTGATCACTGGTTTTCTCGCACTTAATTGATATTTGGCCATCTAAGCTATTTATTTGTGCTTTAACAGAGAGGGAGTTGGCTTGGTAGCTTGCCCACGCACTGATGGGTGAGTGGCAATCTCCTTTGAGTATTTGATTGACTGCTCGCTCTGCAGTGACGCAATTGAAACTGGGTTTATGGTTCAATGGCAAAATGAGTTCTTGTGTGGCTGTGTCGTTGGTGCGACACTCAATGCCAAGTGCTCCTTGTCCGATTGATGGTATAAACCAGTGCGGGTCCAGTGTCTCGGTAATGAGGTTCTCTTGGTTTAAACGCCGAAGTCCGGCGCACGCTAAGATAATGGCATCGTAGTGTGCTTGTCTTAGCTTGTTGAGTCTGCTGTCAATATTACCACGAATGGGTGAGATGATCAGATCCGGGCGGTAGGCTTTAAGAAAGCTCGAACGCCGAGGGCTCCCTGTGCCTATCACGGCACCTGCAGGGAGTTTTGCTAGCGGCAAGTTGTTTTTCGATATCAGCGCATCTCGAACATCTTCTCGTTCTGGTATGCTAATCAGAGATAGGTCGGGTGTTGGGTGAGCAGACATGTCTTTTACACAATGAACCGCAATATCTGCTTTATGATCCAGTAACGCTTGCTGCAGACTTTTTACAAACACCCCCTTCCCACCAATTTCATTGGTCGGGCGAGACCTGTCAATATCCCCAAGGCTATCGGTGCCGATGATCTTGACCGTTAAATCTGGGTAATGTTTGATGAGTTGTTTTTTTACCCAGCTGGCTTGCCACATGGCCAACTGACTTTTTCTGGTGATGATTCGAGTCATTGAGGGGACAGACATGGTGGACCTGCTTGGTTACATGAGACGGGTATTGCGTTAGTTACTGGTCTTCATTGGGTAGTTTTTTTATGATTACGCTGTTACCGCTGATTCGGCCAAATTTACAGCTGGATGCTAAGGGTCCACTACAAGATGGAGAGTTGGGCTTTGACTTATCCCAATTGGGTCCAAGGGGGATAACCACGCTGGGTATGTACTTGACATCGATTTGGATGCTGTCTGTGTTGACGTAGGTGCAGGTAATGTTACCATTCACAGCGGTTCCACTGAACTTCGCGCTATTGAAGCTTTGAAAACCGGTGATGGTCGGCAAATCTGGCGATTCTATTAGCCAATTGTCTTCGTTAAATTGAGTGTCACGAAAGCC
>CACHNP010000037.1 GCA_902581285.1 uncultured Gammaproteobacteria bacterium
GCGAGGGCGTTAGCCTTTCTCGTCATTGCGAGGGCGTTAGCCCGAAGCAATCCAGATCTTTCCCGTCCCTTAATGGCGGCTTGACTAATGGGGGGGCATTACATTATGTTTCAAATTTTTTTTGATAATGAGCGAAGAAATAGAGGTTTATCATGCTAAGCGTAAGTAGTATCATAGCTATCTGGTTCAGTGATGTTACATGGATATGACTAATAACAAACATCCCAGCCCCGGCAATAAGACCTAACAGTGTAACCTGTATCGCCATATTCATTCCTGCTTGTTCTGGCTCAAGCTGAATATTCCTAGCCACGATGTTGGAAAAAATGAGTCCGGCGCTAATTGTACTTAATAATAGTGGGGCTATTAACGTGATTAAATTAAGCGGGTAGATGAGGTCAAGTGTGAATGCAACAAGCACAGAGCACAGTAAGCATGCATAGCCACAATAACAGGATATTTTTGGCGAGTGATACTCAAGTATTATACGGCTCGTAAAACTGCCTGTCATGTAACCTGCGCCGACTATTAACGCGGTGTGGCCAAATGTAAGAACGCTGTGACCCAACACATTTTCTACCAGGAAAGGCCCGCATGTGGGATAAAACAGGATCTGCAGCTGCAGGGCGCATAAAATAATCATGCCATGGATAAAATCTTTGTTCTTCAGTACCCGAGTGAAATGTGCGGCAATCATAGACGTATTTATACGAGTTTTCTTTGGTATGGTTTCTTCAATGAATATCACGATGATGCCGCAACTCAATACTCCAATGATAAACAATGTCACAAAGTTGGCGCGCCAGCCCCAATGATGTTGAATAAGACTACCAACAAACGGACCGATAATCGGACCCATTCCATACCCGATGGTAACGTAGATAAGCGCCTTATAAAACTGTCTTTGATTCAGTTTATCAAGTAGTACTGCGCGACAGCCAATGGCAATCGCAGTGGTGGATGCACCCTGAAAAAAACGCAGCAGATATAACAAACTGATGTTATGAGATATCGCAATAAAGCCACTCGTCAGTGTAAATAACACCAGGCCTATGAAAAGCGCTTTCTTTCTTCCATGGCAATCTATAATTGTACCAAAAAATAATGCCCCAATTGCCCAGCCAAGTACCGTGGCAGTGACGGTATTTTTGATCATGGCAATACTCACGGCCAGCGTCTTCGCCATTGCCGGCATTGATGGTGTGTAGAGATCTATACTTATGCCATTTAAAAAATTCAGAAATGGCATAAATAGAATGATAAATATAACGTATTTAGGCTCATTGATTTTAATTAGTGGCCTTGTAATTAGGGATTTCATGCTGGTTAAATTAGTGTTATTAATTTAAATCAGTAATTATAGACTCAAGTTCACATAATTGACTGACTTGATATTGTGGCACAATATGATTTGCCATAGGCTTATTGTACGGATTAAACCAGCATGTGTGTATACCGTATTTTTGCCCTCCTAAGATATCTGTGTCGAGGTTGTCTCCAATCATGAGTACGCGATCTTTGTTTTTTTGATTCATCTTCTTAAAGGCATAATCAAATATTTTCTTGCTGGGTTTTGCATGCGTTGCTTCTTCGGATGTCACGACAATTTTAAATTTTTCACAAAGACCATTCTTTTTTAGTCGTTTTTGTTGTAAGTCATTGAAGCCATTCGTAATCATCCCTAGATTGACTTTGTGGTGTAGATTGTTGATTAAGTCAATAGCGCCGGTGATCGGTTGGCATATTTCTATCATCATTTCAATAAATCTATCGTTTATTTGTGACGATTTCATGTTAAATTGTTTTTCCCATGGTTTGAAACGTGTTGTTTTGATTTTACTTGAATCAATTTTTCCAGCTTCAAAATCATGCCATAAATTGGTGTTTGTTGTTCTGTATTGTTGGTACTCAGATTCTGAAAACCCAAAGTCGTGCTGAGCGAACAGTTTTTCCAAACCGAGTTTATCATTAAAATCGAATAAGGTTTTGTCAGCGTCAAATAGAACCCAGTCATAATTAAATTGGGTATCTTCTTCTTTTTGTGGTGCGCTATACTTAGCCATGCCTTTTTCCTGTTGTTGCGATTATTCGTCATGTTATCAATAATTTGTTGCCAGGAAAACAGTTTTGTTATTATTTATTCCACTATCCTTATTTTTGTCGTTATAATACGGTTTAACTCCATTAAGACGGTAATCATGGACACAGTATTCTTTTTTTGATGTAATTAGGCGCAAATTTTATAGTTTTTAATCATGGAGTCTAAGCATGAGGGATTGCGATGTTGTCATCATTGGTGCGGGAGCTGCTGGGCTCATGTGTGCAATTGAATCTGCGAAGCGAGGACGCTCAGTGATTGTGCTGGAGCAATCGAAGCACGCAGGTCGTAAGATTCTCATGTCTGGAGGAGGGCGTTGTAATTTTACTAATATGACCGTTGGGCCCGATAATTTTATTTCAAATAACCCACATTTTTGTCGTTCTGCTTTAGCTAGGTACACACCGAAAGATTTTATTCAGATGGTAGAACGTCACCAGATTCCCTATTTTGAAAAAACACTCGGGCAACTCTTTTGTCAACGAAAATCACGCGACATCGTGACGATGTTACTTAACGAGTGTGATCTTTACGGTGTTCGTATTTATTATTCGAACCCAGTTGAAACTGTTAGCGTCAATCATAATGGGCGGTTTATTATTCATGCGGCCGGAATAGCTTATCATGCCGCCTCTTGTGTGGTTGCATGTGGAGGCTTAACCGTCCCTTCGATGGGCTCCAGTCCATTCGGGTATCGTCTGGCAGAAGCCTTTGGGTTATCCGTTGTGCCAACGCGAGCCGCTCTGGTTCCACTAACATGGCATCTTAACGACAAAGAGTCATTTGGATCATTATCTGGTTCAGCATTTTCCGCTGTCGTATCCAATTCAAGAACTCAGTTCACCGAGTCGGTTCTGTTTACGCATCGAGGGATGAGTGGTCCGGCTATTCTGCAAATGTCATCGTACTGGAAGTCAGGTGAATCACTCTTCGTCGATTTTTTCTCAGGTGCCTGTGGTCTCAGTTGGTTGCTCAAAAAAAAGGAATCTGACCCAAAACAGAGGTTGGCAACCATCCTTTCTCAACGCTTTAGTAAGCGTTTTATTCAATTTTTATTTGGTGAGCAGTGTAATTATGCTATCAACCAATTCTCTAAAGCGCAATTGAATGTATTTGCTAACAATCTGTCTCAATTTGAATTTAAGCCCAACGGCACAGAAGGTTATCGAACTGCAGAGGTTACCTTGGGTGGTGTGAATTGTAATGATTTATCCTCTAAGACCATGATGGCAAGAAATGTGCCCGGTTTATTTTTTATTGGTGAAGTGGTGGATGTCACTGGATGGTTAGGCGGATACAATTTTCAGTGGGCGTGGGCTTCAGGTCATGCTGCTGGACAGGTAGCATGATTCATCAGTTACTGTCGCTAATTATTAGAAAGAAAAGTGATACAGGGTCAGTGTATGATCTAAGTCATTGATTTTATCCAGGTTAATAATAAAAAAACAGATGGTTAACGCTTATATCAAGTTAGCTTCATTTTTTTTTATCAATTTTAGGGGTGATTTAACATTCTCTTAAGTTTAAATTGATATGATAGAGATGATTTTAAGATAACTTGATAATACAAATAAACAAATAATATTAATAAAAAAGGGGGGAATGTCCATGAGACCTAACAAAAATGTAGCTAATCCAAGGTTGACTCTAAAAGATCTTGATCTTTTTCTCTTGCGAAAATTTGAATCCGAGGAAGAATTAAGAGAGTATGTTAAATTAAAATTCTCCACTTTCCCAGAGGAGCAAGTTGAAAGCAGAGCATCAAAATACGGTAGAGCATCAGAATACAATCTTAAGACAACAACAAAAGAATTAATGTATACAATTGGAAAATTGAAACCGAGAACAGAAAGAGCTGATCCCAGGATACTACTTCACATAGTGGAAGAGAGTGCAGACGATTTGCTAACACTACTCGGAGAATATAGTAAAAAACCTTCTTATTGTAGATCAAGAAGTCGTTTACTTGAAATTCGACTTGTAATAGCCAAACATCTAGTTGACAGTTTTGATGGATATGAACAAAAGTATGTAGATGTTATCGCTAAACGAAGGGTTTTTTCTCGCCTCAATAGCATTTTCGCCATGGTCGAGGGGGCTTTGCCTGAGTTATTCGCCTGGGTCAAGAAAGAAATGACTGAGTTAATTGTAGAATTACCGGAAGATTGTAATAACGTAACACAGCATGCAGGCTCGACCTTCTTCGGTACAGCTCCAGCAGCACCCAGCGTTCCGGCAAACACGGCCGGCGAGAGCAAAACGCATGCCCCTAATATTTCTTTGGCAGATGCTGTTTCTGAGGTCAGGGCGAACAATGAGGAAGAATCGACGGCGCCCGGTCCCGGTTGCACAATAATGTAAACAAAAAGCTCAAGGGCCCTTATGTTAGTTGCAGGGCCCTTTTATCTTTTCCAGGCACTAGGCGTAATGGATATTAGCATCCCACTCCCTTTTTTTTAATAATTGGTTACCAGACAAGAATGAGCGCTATCCAAAACAGAGGTTGACAACTATTCTATGTCAACGATTTAGTAAGCGTTTTATTCAATTTTATTTGGTGAGCAGTGTAATTATGCTATCAATCAATTCTCTAAAACCGAACTGTATGCATTTGCTAGCAAGCTATGTCAATTTGTGTTTAAGCCCAATGGCACAGAAGGTTATCGAACTGCAGAGGTTACCTTGGGTGGCGTGAATTGTAATGATTTATCCTCTAAGACCATGATGGCAAGAAATGTGCCCGGTTTATTTTTTATTGGTGAAGTGGTGGATGTCACTGGATGGTTAGGCGGATACAATTTTCAGTGGGCGTGGGCTTCAGGTCATGCTGCTGGACAGGTAGCATTATTCATCAGTTGCTGTCGCTAATTATTAGAGAGAAAGGCGATACAGAGCTAGGGAATGATTTAAGTCATTGATTTTTCCATATAGCTATTGCGTTTAGCAATAATGATCAAGAATTGAAGTCGTGAGATTGATATTCTGCGTGTTGTAAACAAATGATGCGAGTAAACGTATTGGAAAAGAGGATTGTACCATGAACTATAAAGAGCGTTTTTGTAAGGTGTTTGACTTTATTGGCCAGCACCTTGATGAAGATATTAGTATTGATCATTTAAGTTCTGTTGCTTGTTTTTCAAAGTTTCACTTTCATCGTTTGTTTACAGTATACACGGGGTTATCTTTGAAAAAATACGTCAAATTTTTACGTCTCAAACGCGCGGCGTATCAGCTTGTCATTAATCAAGATAGCACTATTATTGAAATTGCAATGAACGCTGGTTATGAGTCTCATGAGGCTTTTACTCGCGCCTTCAAGTCAGGGTTAGGTAAAACGCCTCGTGAGTTTCGACTGCAAGCCGAGCTCCCTGATTTGAATCCGCCTCAGGGTTCGTTGCCAACTAATGAGGATATTCAAATGAGAGTAACAATTCAAGAACAAAAAAAACAACGATTAGCAGCGGTTGAGCATCGCGGCGATCCACAAGACTTGCCTATGTCAATTGTAAAGTTAATTACCTGGGCTAAATCACAGTCAGTTAATTTGAAACCAAAACCTGGAACGAGTTTTGGGATTGCTTATGACGACCCAAATGCGGTTGAGCCAGAAGATTATCGATTCGATTTGGGATTATCAGTGCCTGAGAATTTTAATTTCGATTTAAACAATGAGGTGGTTGTTGAGAAAGTAATACCAGGTGGCAAATATGCGGTAGCGGAGCATCGCGGGTCGAGAGAAAATTTAGCAGAGACAACGTATCCGTTATATGAATGGGTGCAGTCTAAAGGTTATGAGCTAGGTAATTTTCCGTGTTTATTTAGGTATGAGAATTTTGAACATGAGGTGGCTGAAACCGAATTAAAAACGGGAGTGATGGTGTTGCTTAAAGACACTCCATGAATCAGGAATTTTAAACAGATACATTCACTGGGGTACGTGAGAGAATCTCTGAAGTCGAAGCTTTTTATTGATAAAAGTTAATTGATCTTATTTAATATTAAATTAATAAAAAGGCGCTATTATTAATTGATATTAATCAACTTAACATGAGGTTCTTTTGCGTCCCCCTAACATAGAATTAGATACGTTTTGCAAACTGGTTGAGTCATTAGGCTGCTCTTGCACTCCAGACAGCTATCTGGATACCCTCTCAAACAACCTTTCTGATGCGGTTACCCCCTCAGACTTGCCAATTATTTTTAAATTGATATTTGATTCAAATAATCAGGCGATGTTAGATGAGTTCAATCAATTTTCAGAAGCAGATTTTAAAGACAGCAGCAGCGAGAAATTGCGTCAAGCCACAGCCGAGTGTGATAAGTTAATAAATGTTCCATTGCCTGCAAAGTTTTTTTTAATTTATATACTGAAGCGTTTTTACATGGAGTGTGAGATTGATGTTGCGTATACGCTCAGAGGATTGTCACAGTGGGAAAAACTGGGGGCGAAAGTAAAGTACAATCAATTCGCTTTGGAATGTGTTGCTTTGACTCATATGCGGCCGTACCTGCAGCATATTATGAAGCATATGAGAGACGATCTTGGGTTTCCTGATGTTCCAGATCCTCAGCCTATATACAAGAAAAAGACATCAAATTCAGCGAAAGAGTATAGGAACAGCGGCGACGACCCTGATTACTATTCAAAATACATTCTCTCTAAAATGCTTAGAAGTGTGCTTTCAACTCACTCAGTAACATGTTCTAAAAAAGAAGCTATGACTTCTTCGGTAACTTATCCCAAAGTCTCAAATGCGCTTGGAAAGTCTGCTCCTCAAAGCATATCGTTTGGTTTTTCGAATATCAACTCAAGTTATCTAGAGAAAATTATCACCACTGTTTCTGTTCAAACTGCCAAACAAATTAATAAGTACATTACTAAAAGAGAACAAGGATCCTGTCTCGATTGTTTATGCCTGTTTCAAAGTCGCTCGAAACAGTATAAGTTAGCAGCCGCGAATTTACTTTGTCTGATTGTCAATAAACTTCCGAATCAATTAGATTCTCAGGAGCCTATCATGGTAATCAAGGCAGTAGAATTTGATCCAGTTTTCTCGATGCTGAACTTAAGTTCGTCGTTTTCACAATTGAATGACAGAGCAAGAAACCGCGTAATGAACACAGTTATGAGCGCAATGACTTCAGGTTTCGTTTCAAAACTCAGCAATCATTCTTTGGGTATTTTAGAGAACCCCACTCAAGTGCCGAATTACGACCAAACCAACCAAGCCTATGTCTTTCACCTAAGTCAGAACATACTTGATGGTAAATGCGACACACTTGACTACTCTATGTAAAAAATACATGTCTTATTTGAAGTTTATTGCGTTATCTTTTAGGTGCATTTTTTTCTATCTTTATTTGTAAATTATTAGCACTGTGCTTGTTGGCTATTATGAGTTACTTTTTTATCAATGCTTTTTTAGCAAGGCGGTTTCTTGCTGGCTATAATATTTACGCTAATATGCAAGATGTCGCTATATCATACTAATGCGCATTTGAGTACGTTTCACCAGTCTGGATAATTTTTATGATAAGACTCGCTGTCTCATGATAATTTCTTATGATTATCCTATTTTGAATGCCAATATCAACACGGCTAACATGATCGATACCGTGAATAAATTTAGTGCGGGCGCGACAGCTGTAAACAATGGTTTGGCAATTGTGTCTCCGGTGACAGTGGCTTTGTGCGCATCCGTGTCTTTTTTATTATCGGATTCTATCGTTTTTTTTGCGCTAATCCAAGCGCCTCCTGCCACTATTAGTACCAATTGTATTAAAAATGCGATTGCTGCCAAGTTTAGCAAAAAATAAAATGATTCGTACGAATAGAATATGAGTATAGCACCAGTGAGTAGGAAAGCAGGGAAAAGTGACTGATACAGTACCTTTCTAGATAAACGTAAAGATATCTCGAATGAACCTGACGTGTCTTGATGTGATATTTTTTCTTGCTGCATTTTTTTAAAGTACTCCCTCCCTTCTTCTACCGCCTTAAAAGCGATAGACGATATGGAGGACAGTATGCTGTTCGAAAAAAGAAAAATGATTATTGGTGTTAATAACATGATTATTAGAAATATCTGAGGTTGGTGAGTTATTCTATAAATATCTCCATAAATGTGTGGTACGAAATGTTGAATCAGCCAGATGATGAGGATGGCACAAGTGGCCAAGTAAAGATAAGTGATCGAACTAAGTTGGTTGTCTTGGTTGTCTAGCGTATCTGTTATCTTTCGCACTTTTGCTGGGCGTCCTGATTGCTCGATGATGGCGCCCGCATTATCACATATAGTACTGTATGATGATAACGTAATGATGATACCTGTCATGGAAGAAAAAGCTGCAATCATGCATCCTGTGATCACAGCGTAACGTGTCTCGTCGGCGTGATGATGTATCATAATTGTCCCACCAATAAGTAAAGCCGGTATGCATGCGTATTTTAAAGCCACTCGAATGCCTTCGAGTACGGTTGTAGCGTGACCTGTCGCAGCTGCTGAGACCACGTCTCTTACCGATTTAGAACGAGGTGATGACGTGTGGGCAGCAAAAAGACACAGCAGGGCTCCTAGCCCATATCCAACAATCGAAGGCCAGCTATCTTCGAAGGTCTGTTGCTTGTTAAGGAGGTAATTAGCAATGACCACGCCAAGCATGCTGAATATGGCTGTCATGATGATGGCTTTGTGAAACCAGGAGTCCAATTGTTGCTGTTTTTTTGGTTTGATACATAGCACAGTGATCATTGTTGCTAGGATTGAGACTGCAGCGATGATAAGTGGGCTGGTTGTTGTTTGTTCCAACCCCCCTGCGTTAAATATTGGGATAAGATAAATGCAGACTACAAAGCTGAGTATCAGATCCGTTACTGGTTTTAGGGTGTTATCTATAAAAGTTCGGCTATTGTTGATCAGTGTTAACGGGTTTCTAATGTCGTCTTCGGGTATGCCTGCCTCAATTTTTCCAATCAGATCACTCCCTATGTCTGCTGAACTGGCATAGATACCGCCGGGTATGAGTGAAAAAAAATGATTGAATGCCATGCCTAGGCACAAGCTCAATATATCGTAGTTTCCTGAAACAATAGAGGAGAGTGTGTATCTAGGTCCCGCTCCAATAAAAAAGCGTAACACTTCGATGATTAAAATTGGTAGGCCCATACACAGTAGGCCATTGAATGCGGCTGACTTTAGGGCAACGCGAAATGCGTGTTTAAGTCCAAATGTGCGTGCCGCCTCTGCAGTTCGTAAACCACCTTCGATGGAAGTGAAAGTTGTGGCTTTTCCAATCATCGCAGACATCATGCCGCCGATGATGAAACACAAGGAGGCTTTCCAACTTTGATCGAAAATAAGGTACAGTAGGATTGAAAAAATTAAACCGATCACAACTTTAATGTCAAATTGTGCTTTAAAAAAACCGGTGATGGCGGCTTTGGTACCATCTTTCACTAACACCATTTTTTTGACGTCGGTTTTGATCATAAGCACAGAGGTAAGAAAGTAAGTGCCACATGCAATCGATAGGATGGCGCTGATGATAATGAATGCATACGGGAGCATGGTTATTATTCTCCTTTTTAAGCAGTGAGTTAATCTGGCAATATCTTTATGTTTACAGCCATTTATATATGATTACATGCCATTGTTCGGAATTCAAACATAACAATCACGGCTGGTTTTTTTAGACAAGATACTGTCGTGTAATAGTGAGTGTGACGTGATTTACTCTGTTTTGCAGTTAGACTGAATACGCCGAATGAATTCTTTAAAGAGGTTGATTTCATCATTAGTGAAATCAGACGTTGCTTTGGCTTCCACTTTTTCAATGACGGTCCATATTTTTGCTAGGTGTGACTCACCTTCTGGCGTGATATCGAAATAAGTATCATCGGATTTCATGATCAATTCTCGTTCTAATAATGGAGTGAGCAGCTGTTCTAGTTCTTCACCATGGCATGCGAGGTCTTTCTCAATTTGGTGTTGACTCAACCTGTGTCCACAGGCCATGATCATAAGCAACCTCGCTTGCGCACCTCGGATATTACATTGTTCTTGTAACACAAGATCAAGCTGCTCCTGTAGAAGTGAATGTGTCACTCCTACTTCTCGGCCGAGTGTTTGGCGAATAAGGTCGGTTAACATAATTAAGGTTCCTTTTATGTTGAGTTCATACATACTAATACCAGCAGCGACACCGACATTCAAGGATTCGACTGCACTCGACATGGGAATTTGGATTCGGTAGTCCGCTTTATCAAAGACAGTTTGTGAGATTCCGTTGGTTTCATTACCAACAATCAGAACAATGGGTTTTGTTTTTAGTTCCAGCGTGGATTGCAGTTGTTCTCCGCGAGGTGTGGTTGCCACAATTTGGTAGCCCTGATTCTTGAGTGACTGAATTGCCTTCAAGCTTGAATCAATGTGATTGTGGTTAATTGAAAAACAGGTTCCTCGTGATGCCGTGATGGTTTTCTTGTTGTAGATATCAGCACCTTTTTCGGTGGTAATGATTTTTTTGATACCTAAAGCCGACGCTGTACGGATGATGGTTCCTAGGTTACCTTGGTCTTGTATCGATTCCATCATTAGAATGAATCGGTTTGACTGAACGGTTGTTGATTGCCTTATTTTTGCAACCGCTATGGTGGGTGTTAAAAATTTTGAGTCGTTGATTTTTTTCATGATGCCGTCACTGCATTGGTAGCAGGGTATGTTTTGAGCCACGAGAGTTGAAATCAGTGTTTTTTCAGACTCCTGATTGTTGCTAAACACATGCATCAATTCAACTCCGGCATCGAGTGCCCAGGTAATGGGTTGATTGCCTTCGATGAGGTAGTTTTGCGTGCGGTTTTGTGCTTTGTTCAACGACCTAGCGGCAACTATCAGTGGGTCTTTAATTGATTTAATGGCTTGCATAATCATATGCTAATACACATTTTTGATGAAAGCTACAGTATCAAGTGGGGTTTCAATTGCGGTTTTTGTAAGTGGCATGCTTTTTTTATTTTAACGGCATTAAGCTAGAGGACAATCAATTGACATTTTCTGCAGTTGAGTTAAAATGTGCCTACCTTCAGGGGCGGGGTGAAATTCCCCACCGGCGGTAAAAAGTCAATGACTTACAGCCCGCGAGCGCTTGCCATCGGCAAGGTCAGCAGATCTGGTGTGATTCCAGAGCCGACGGTCATAGTCCGGATGAGAGAAGGTGTCACGGCTGTCAGCATTGCTGACCAGTCGAGTTATCTATTGCACCCCTGATTTTATTTTAACCATGGACATGAGATGTTTACTGGAATAATTGATCACACAGGGGGAATTACTCACCTACAACCTCAGGCCACCGGTGTCATGCTGCGTGTTAACACGTGCTTTGAATCCGTGTCGCTAGGGGAAAGTATTGCCGTGAATGGGGTTTGCTTAACTGTGATCAGTTCTAATGCTGGCGAGTTAGGTTTCGATGTTTCACCAGAAACGTTGTCGCTCACACAGATAGGTACATTAGCCGTCGGTGACAAAGTGAATCTGGAGCGCGCGGTTAAAGCACAGGGGTTGATGGGCGGGCATTGGGTGACCGGCCATGTAGACACATCCATACAGGTGAGTGATCGTCAAGTGCAAGGCGATTACGTTCGTTTTGATTTCTCTGTTCCATGTGATGACGCTCGTTCGTTGTTGGTCTGTAAAGGCAGTGTGACAATCAATGGCGTGAGTTTAACGGTGAACAGTGTTGACGCGACTGGTTTCAGTGTGATGTGTGTTCCTCATACTTTGGTCATCACGCAATTAAGTGAACTGCAGACTGGGATGTTTGTTAATGTGGAATGGGATACCATGGCTAAAATGATACAGCGTCAAGTGAGGCTGTATTTAGAAAAAGATCAGAATAATCGATATTGTAGTGAAGAGGTAGTATATGAGTGAGTGTGTAATTGAGCAAGCATGTCGGGATTTACAGCAGGGTAAAATGGTCTTACTCATCGATCCTAGTGATCGCGAAAACGAGGGTGATTTAGTGATGGCAGCTGAATTTGCCACTGCACAATCGATTAACTTCATGATGACAGAAGCACGCGGTATCATTTGTTTGTCTCTATCTGATGCGCATTTTCAGCGGCTTGAGATCCCTATGATGACCTCACGTAATCGATCGTTGCAACAAACACCATTTGGGGTTTCGTTTGAGGCAGCCACGGGCATCACCACGGGTGTGTCAGCAGCGGATCGTGCTCGCACCATCCAAGTTGCGGCTGATCCGAATGCAACGGCCAGTGATTTAGTGATGCCGGGACATGTTTTTCCGTTGCGGTCACAACCTCATGGGGTGCTGCAACGCTTGGGGCACACCGAAGGCAGTGTTGATTTAATGCGTTTATCAGGATTGGAGCAAGCAGCCGTGATTTGTGAGATAGCCAATACGGATGGCAGCATGGCCGGGCCAGATGAGTTAGAACAGTTTGCTAAAAAACACGGTATTCTCATTTGCACCATCCAGGATATTGTGGATTACCGTCGTCGAAACGAAAATCACGTTAAGATGAAGGCGCAGTCCACGCTGCCCACTCGATTACACGGTGAGTTTGAAGTTAAGGTTTTTCAGAATATGATCACGAACACAGAGGTGATTGCTCTCATTAAATCTGGATCGACAGGTGTTGCCCCATTAGTAAGAATGCATTCAGCTTGTTTTACCGGTGATGTCCTCGGTTCATTACGCTGTGATTGCGGAGAGCAATTAGAGCAATCATTACAACGAATAGCTCAGGAAGGGGGAGCCTTATTGTATCTCCATCAGGAGGGGCGAGGTATCGGGTTGGTTAACAAAATTCGAGCATACGCACTGCAAGACGATGGGCTGGATACGGTTGAGGCGAATCATCAGTTAGGCTTTCCTGCTGATTGTCGTGAATACACCAACGCGGCTCACGTGTTAAAACAGCTGGGTTTTTCCTCTATACGCCTTTTAACGAACAACCCGCGTAAAGTAAAAAGTCTATCGAATTACGGTATTAATATTATCGAACGACTGCCATTAGAGATGGAGGCGAATTCACATAATCATAAATATTTACAAACCAAGCGTGATAAGCTTGGGCATGCAATTTTACAGGAGTTGATACAATGAGTGGAACCAAAATAGGCATCGTTGTTGCCGAATACAATCTGGATATTACAGGAAAGTTATTAGAAGGTGCGCAGAAAGAATTAAAAGAGCAGGGCGTTACGCTGAATGATGAAGATGTGATCTGGGTTCCTGGTGCGGTTGAGCTGTCGGTGGTGGCGCAAGAGCTCGCTTATCAGGGGTCTTATGATGCGGTCATTACTTTTGGTGCGGTTATTAAAGGTGAAACCGATCATTACGAGTATGTTTGCCAACACGCCACGCACGGCTGTCAACAGGCCAGTTTGGCTACGCGGGTTCCAGTCATATTTGGAGTTTTAACCACGCCCACACGCGAGCTGGCTCTGGATCGCGTGGGGGGTAAACGTGGTCATCATGGAAGAGAGGCGGCGCAAGCAGCGATGAAAATGGCTGGGATCATGGGTTCACTAAAGCGGCGTAGCATAGCTTAGTTCATTGAATGATCTACCTTGCACATATGGCGCTGCGGTGATTTTTCTACGCGTTTTTATGATCAGTTTGCGGTCTTGTGAGCGGCGGGTTGATTAATCTGATTTTTATTTTAGCGTCAGTTATTTTTTCTTAATTTATTTTTCATTATCAATCTCGAGACTGTGTTTGTTTTCTTATAAGGACTGGTAATTCACTCTGATTTATCTTATTTTTAAATGATTGTATAAAATAAAGGGGGTGTTTATGGAATCTTTGTTAGATGGTTTAAATAATCAAAAGTTAAATGAGTACATGTCTGAGCAGTGGTCGAAAAATGACAAGCGAATTCTTGTTGCTTTATTGAAGAAAGGAGCAACAATAAGAAATGTATATCAATTGCGTGATTTGCTTGGTATTACATCAGGTGCGGGCAAAGGGCGTGCGCGTGCTTCGGATAGTTGTTATTTCGCTGGGGCTTACTCGGGTTGGTCCATTGGGGCGTCAGATGGGGCAGGTGGTGATGCTTGTGCTGTTTTATTTGTATGCTTTTTATGCGTAGGCTGTTTTGCGATTATTGCAAAAACAGCTGATTTATTTTACAACTCAATCAAAGACGACTATGCTTTTGTGAAGCTAACAAAAGTATTTTTGTTGGCTGTTTCGACCATGGGGTTATACATGACCTCGCAAGACTATTTAATCCAGGAGATTGACCCTAACACTGATTCGTCACAAACTGGCACCTCTCCTTCGTCACGATCTGGTTCTTCGTCGACAATGCTGCTGAATAACGCGATCGTGCTTGCTGCGATGACCCTCGGGATCCCGACTTTAATGATGGTTTTTTCTTTACTTTCGCCTACACAGCGTTTTTCACTTCGAGACCAATTAATTGCCGAAGGGACTTCAGTGATCGATAATGTTATGAATACGCCAACAGACGAGATTCAACCAAGCACAGTTGGTGTCAAACATGAATCTGTTGCAAATGCCCTGTTAGATCTAGTGAAGACGCAAGCTGGCGTGAAAAAAGCATCTGGACTACTTGATTCATTAATGCAATCAGATGTCGACGATTCGAGTAACGAAATAGCAGTAATTATTGGCACTTGATAAGCGCTATTATCATGTTATTTTACTGCTGCGTTGATTTATTGATAGTGGTTTATTTTACTTTACATGATTATGTTGGTCTGTGAAGACGGATTATAGCTCTAATTTTTAGTTAAGATCTGAATTGAAGTTAGTCGTTTAAGAATGTTATTACCAAGCATTTGTTGTTTTTTGTGCTTATTTATAAATGTCTGACCGATCATTACGAGTATGTTTGTCAGCACGCCACGCACGGCTGTCAACAGGCCAGTTTGGTTACGTGGGTTCCAGTCATATTTTGAGTTTTAACCACGCCCACATGCGAGCTGGCTCTGGATCTCGTGTGGGGTAAACGTGTTCATGATGGAAGAGAGGCGGCGCAAGCAGCGATGAAAATGGCTGAGATCATCGGTTCACTAAAGCGGCGTAGCTAAAGTCGATGTCGCTGCGCAGTCACCCAGTTTATCTGCTGATAAATGCTTACACGTTTGGTTAAATTGTTCATGTAGTTTTATATTTTAAATGCTATGCTGTCGGTGTTCACCTGTATTGAGTATTTATCACTATTTCATTTTATCTCATGAGTTGGTACAGTTTTCTAACTATGTTGTAAGCTGAGAAGAAAATGAGACTCACGCCTCAAGAACTACCCGTATCGATGTCGTCATTAACTCGTGGTGAGTTTCCTTTTGAAGACATTGAAATGCTAATCAGGGTGCATCAGTCTCACTCATTAGAGAGTCAATCTACAAAACACGATTTGTATGAAAACTATAACTATGAGCAGTTGTTAACATTAATATCTGAGTTTGATTTAATTATTAGAAGGATGCGCATTCTAGTGAAGAGTTTTTATTCGTGGGCTGATTTAAACGCAACGCAAATGGACGTTGAACCCAATGAAAGTATTCCTTTATTTTCAATTGAGTTTTTATCGTCTCTTTGGCTTAAAGCGGAGGATTTTGACTCCATTTGCTCTATTAGGAAATCTTTACTGAAAGTGTTCGCGGAGCGTGATTGTGACAGCGGTGCTAAGGCCAACATGTATTTAGATTATTCTATTTAGATTAGGCAATATATGTGAATTATTTAATATGGATTTATACCTGTAGGGGGTTGTATGAAAAATGATAAGGGTTTGTCGGTGATTAATGATGATTGCCATACAAGTATTCGTTCAAACATTATGAGTGATCATCAGTTTTATAAAGCCAGGGATGCCATATTAAGCGGTTGGTCTCAAGATGATCAGGATTATTTAATTGCATTACTCAAGCGTTCAGCTACGGTGCGAAATATTCATGTGTTAATGGAACTGCTATCAGATACAGAGCCGGAGCCACCTGAGTCAATAACTGGTGATCGCTCTGGTATCGGGAGTTTGGGTGGCTGTTCAATGCCGTCGGGTGGTGGGAGTGAAGTACTTTGCTTACTTTGTTGCTGCTGTTGTTGTATTTCTTATTTTGGTATTAGTTTTGTTGCTGCGAAAAAATTCCTTCGATCTATGAAGAATGATTATTCGGCTGTTAAGTTATCGAAGTATTTCCTATTTGTGTTAACACTTGTGGCTACGTATGTGGTGTCTCAGGATTTCATATCTGAAGAAGTGGATAAAGCTATTGCGAGTATTTCAGGTTCGACGTTATCCGCTCTTGGCACCAGCTCTATTAACAATGGTTTTGTTATTGTGGCTGCTTTATCAATGGTTCCGTTAACATTATTTGCCCTGTCTGGTTTGTCATTCACTCAGCGTTTTTCATTACGTTATCATTATAATTTGGAGGCGGAGTCTTTGCTGCCAAAAAATGATGAAGGAACGGTTATCTTACCCAAGCATGAATTGGTCGCATCTACCCTGTTGGAATTGCTGAGTAAAAATGAATCTCAGTTGAATAGAGCGGCTGAATTATTCGAGTTAGCTTCTAATCAATGTCAGCATAGATTAGAGGTTTGACTTGAACTACTCTTTGGTTTCTGAGTCTTTATGGGGTCAATTGACTTGTTTTGGTATCGGTAAATCGTATCGCTTTTTCAGGGCTCTCAATTCGCTCAAGGTCATATAGATCTGATCTTTGTTGTAATAAGCTGAGGATTTGGCTTCTATGAGCATGATTCTGTGGTGTGACTAATATTATCTCGCTAAGGTTTTCATTAATTCTGTCTAAGGTTGCTTTAGCGCTATCACTAATGAGATCTTTTCTTGATTTCAACACGCCCATTATAGTTGCGCATAGAACTATACCTATGGCTGTTAATAAACCGATGTTTTGCGCATCCATGCTTTCATCATTGATTGCGTTGTTAACGATAGTGATGGCAATTTTGCTCATATACAAAGTTGCCATACTATCTAGTATGTAAGCAAATAACATGCTGGCTCTATTTAAAAAGTCAGTCCAGCGGTGGCATGAGAAAAACTGGGAAATTTTTAGTGCCGCTTGTTTTGGGTGCGTAGTTGAAAACTGAACGATGAGTTGTTTTAGTTTTTTTATGTGTTCATCTTGAGATTGTTGATTACATTTACTGAAAATGATTTTTTTCTTCGTGTTGTTAATTGCCATGCCTAGTAGAATGGATTTTTCTTCGTGTTTCAATCTATCATAGCTAGCTGCTTGGCTAATAATATAAACGACACTACTGATGATTGCTTGAGTCAACACAAAATATTCAAAGACCGTGCTGTGTTCACACTCTGACAATGTTTCTCGGCAGTGCCATATGAGCCAAAAAATTGATGTAATGGTAAAGTATTTTGCTGATGTTTCGATGAGTGAGTGGTGAATTATTCGCGAGCAATTACGTCGTTTATTCAGGCTTAGGCTGGCTGGTTGCGGTGTGCAGTAGTCGTATGGGTGAGCCTGTAGATTGTACCACGCTGGTTTGTTTTTATGATTTGTTTGATTTTCGCTTACCAGCGGCAAGTATGTGTCATCTTTCTTACAACATATTCCAACTATCATATCTCAAGTCCTTTTTCCTCTAGTCCTTCTTCTATGGTAAGAAAGTTTAATTGTTAACTGAAGTTAAAATGTCATTATAAATATTTTTTTTGAAATTATTTTGTTCATCTGTAGAGCTTAATCCTCATTTTATGATTTAAGGTTGAGTCCTCATTCTATGTTGGCTCTATAGTCTCTATCGGATAATTTGCTATGATAAGGCTTGTGCTATCTTAAATCTTGGATAATAGTTTATGTTAAGACAATATCTATTCCATGCTGTCATCGAGGTTGCTTATTTTTTGTTCCGAACGTTACCCCTATTTTTACTTCTGGGTGATAATAAAATGAAGCTTTTTCTTTTTATTGTTTTAGCTGACGCCCTTTATTATTTTTGTCACCGTTTTTTTCATACAAGGTCGTGGGTGTTGTGCGTACCATTGCATCGTTTTCATCATGCTAGCCAGGGCTCACTGATTGGTATACTCACAAGTGACAGTCTTACCATGCTTCTCTGGCTGACTCCATTGGTTATTGTGTTTGCCATTTCTTTTTACGTGTTGGTGTATCTGGTTGTATTTCAGTCGTTTTCGCACACTTTATCACACTTAATCAGTTATAAGGTCCCGGATTTTTTTTCTTTTCACATGAGGCATCATCAAAGCACAAGAGTAAATTTTTCACCTATTTACATGGATATGATTTTCGGGACAATTGATTTCACGTGCGAGTAATAATTTTATTTCTATAATAGGTTCTTTTTCAGTAATCTCGATAGGTTTTTGATTATAAAATAAGAGGGGTAATTAAGTATAAAGTGCTTCAATGTATAGTGATTAAGGGTGCAATCCCCAGTAAGATCACACCCTCTTGTTATTTGTTGTTATTAAAAAAGTTGTGTGCGGGTTAACTGCCTTTTTCGTCTTTATTATCATTTCCACTCATCATGGATTCAAAGATGTTGCTGGCTCCCATCATTTTGTCCTTGGTCGCTGCTTCAATTTTACTGGCGGCGTCATTGACTGCTGCTGCAACAAGGTCTTCGATAATGACTTTATCTTCTTTCAGTATTTCATCATCAATGTGCAGTTTTTTTATTTTGTGTTTAGCTGTCATGGTGGCTTTAACTGCGCCGGCGCCGGATTCTCCAATGACCTCAATTTTTTCCATTTCTTTCTTCATCTCTTCGGCATCTTTCATTAGTTCGTTGAGTTGGTTGCCTAGGTTTCCAAACATGTCGAATTCTCCTTTTTATTTGTTTGTGGTGTAGGGTAATCTACGTTGAAGTGCGTGTGCCAGTGTGTGGCCATCTAAGTACTCTATTTCGCCACCGAGAGGGACGCCATACGCAATTTGTGAAATATTAATCTGTTTCGATTCTAAGTGGTTAACGATGTAATGTGCGGTTGCTTTTCCTTCCATAGTGGGGTTGGTTGCAACAATAACTTCCTTTACCTGTTTTTCTTCAATCCGTTTGAATAGTTTAGGGAGCCCGATTTCCTGTGGTCCAATGCCGTCGAGTGGCGATAGGTGCCCATGAAGGACGTGATACAGTCCGCTGTATGCATGTGTTTGCTCAATAGCAATGATGTCTGCTGGAGACTCAACGACGCAAAGTAAATCTTGCTGTCGTTTATTGTTTTGGCAAATTGAACAATACGCTTCTTCCGTATAGGTATTGCACTGTTCGCATTCACCCACTTGCGATAAGGCTTCGCTCAGTGCTGTAGACAGGTGCAAGCCCGATTGGCGTTTGCTTTTTTTTAACAGATGAAAAGCAATACGCTGGGCTGATTTTGGGCCTATGCCTGGTAGACAGCGTAATGCATCAATTAATTTTTCAGTGAGTGGACTGAACATAGTTTATTGCCAAAAAAACGAGCCAGAATTCTGGCTCGATATTGTACTTGCATGACAGTGATTAGAGGTCGTCTTCGTCATCATGTTTGATTTTCGCTTGATCACTTGGAGGCATGCCTTTCATTTCGTCGGGTATATCCATGCCTTTAAGTAATTCCATTGTTTTTTCTTGAGTTGCTTTCTGAATTTTTTCAGAAACATCTTTCCAAGCTTCTCTGATGCGCCATTTGAATTCTTTTACACCATCAGCCAGTGCTTTTTTATCAAAGTCGATGTCACAGAAAGTGTAGTTTGCAAGCATGGTGATTTCCACAGAGCCATCTTTTGATGCTCCGGTCACACGGGTGTCAGATAATGTGTTGTAGGTTGACTGCATTTGTGACTGCATATCGGTGATACTGTTTCTAATGTCATCCAGTAATTTATTTTCGTCAGGGTTATTTTGATCACTCATTTTACTTCCTCCAGTTTTTCGTTGATCGTTTCGGTTATGATTGTGGCGTCAAAAGTATTAAGTATGTTTTTGACGTTGTTGTCATTTCGTAAATTGTTTTCAATTTTATTCATGCGTTGCTGCTTTTTTTTTTCTGTAGTGGCTTGTGCAGAAGGTTCGTTTGACTTACCTACCCGTATTGAAACCGTCATTTTTCGCTTGAGCGTATTTTCTATTGCTAATTGAATTCTGTCAATGTGTTTTTGTGATAACAGAGCCTCATGGGACGGGTCTAGCATTAGAATGATTTCATTTTCAGCGCAGGAATGCAGCGCGCAGGATTGTGCCAGTGCATTTGTGGCTCCAGTTAATGTTATTTTTGATAGTAGATCAACCCAGTAATCAGGTTTGTTGCCTTTTGCAGCGCTGTTTGTTACGGGTTTTGACTTTTGATGATGCGTTTGAACGTGTGGGCGCGTGTTGATACGTTTTTGTTGCGCTTGATTTGGTGTAAACGCTATCAGTCGTAACAGTGTCATTTCGAACCCGAGGTGCTGGCTTGGGGTGATGTTGATGTCTTGTTGGCCTCTAAGTGTAATTTCGTAATACAGTTGCACCTCTTCGGGTGACCACTGAGCCGCAAGGTCATTGAGATAC
>CACHNP010000038.1 GCA_902581285.1 uncultured Gammaproteobacteria bacterium
AAAACTGCCAGTTCTTGTGTTTGATGATACTGTTGATGAGAAATTGCAAGATCGATATCCTGAATATTGGGTTGAATGATTATCGCTTTTTCATAGAAGTCGAGATCACGACGATCGTCTTCGTGGGTAAGATGCCACCATTTCTCATCTGCTTGTACAAGCGTTAGAATGGTGCTTTTATCAATAGGTAAAGTTAGCACCTCTCTTTTATGAGTATCAGACAGTTTGCCGGCTGAGAAAAGTAACTTAATGGTATCTGGGTGGTTTGCTTTCCAGTGCGGGAGCTGCTTTCTAAATTTCAGGGTATTAAGTGTGTGTAAAAGATCATAGTTTTTGAAAAAACTGATTAGTACTTTGAATGGTAAGTGGTCAAGTAAGTTATTGTCGTATAGCGTAACTAAATATACTCCTTTAGGTCCTTCATATTGATTGATCCAGGTCCAATAACGTGGGTGGAAATGTGGTATGTTCATCATGCGTGTAGACAAGTCTTGCCATAGATGCTTTGTTGTCTTTTCTCTTATTGCTCTATCTGTGATAAAGGGGTAATCCAAACGGTTGAGTTCTGATAAGTGGCCAGCACGAACCGCAGCTAAAACCAAGTCTGCATAAATACGTTTCTCAACTTTGGGTTTACATAAATCTAATAATTGCGGGTGTTTTTGAATACATGACGCCAGTTGTTCGTATTGTTGGGGGCGGCTTTCATTATTGCTGAGTATGCTGGTAAGCGTTGCACTGGAAAGATGGTATAGTATCTCAGGTTTTTTACTGGATGCAACTTCCAGTACTTTCATAGTCATTTTATTCGTTGCTTTATCTGGGAAGTGCTTGAGAATCGTCGGGTTAGCTTCAAGTAACTTTTCTAGCGTTGGGGCGACAACAGTATGCCAAGCTTGATGACTGTCATCACTTGAACTGTTTTCTTCGGTGGTCGGTATGTGGTGATGATAAAAAGCGGATATTTCTTCTGGCTTTTCGCTCAACAATACTAATCGCATATCATCTTTGTATGGCGAATTGTGATGAATGAGTGTGCAGAAATCATGGATTTCCGTTAATGAAAATGCTTTTTCCATCACGTTTGCAGCAAGGATTAGTTCCGATGCTAAGTAAAGCAGCTCATCTTGAGTGATAACTGGGTTATTCGCTTTGATGCGCAGCATCAATGTATAGAAAAATCGCAGTATCTCTGACTCAGATTTCTTGTTAATCCTTCGCTTGATGGGAGCTGTGAATTGGTTGAAGTGTCGTATCTCCACCACTTGCTTTAACTGGTTGTTGCTTTCCTCCAGATCGTCTTCTTTTTTCTCCACTTCGACATCATGCTTTTGCTCGACGCCTATATCAAGCGCTTTCCAGGTAAACGGTTGCACTTCAAAGGTAAGCGGTCGTTGGTTTGGTACAGTCGTATTGAAAATAACACTGATAACATCAATGAGTTGATCATCGGTTAAACTTTCAATATCACTATCACTGTATTGTTCAGTGTTGATGAGTTGTCGCGCTAATGCTTCACCATTGAATTTCCGAGGTTTATATGTGCTCATGCGAAGAAATTCTTGTAGTGTTTTTTTTGAGGCGCCTTTAGCGTTTGATCCTGCCCATGACAATAAAAGTTCGAGTTGTTTTTCTTGTGGTTGTCTTTCGATATAAGATTGTTTCCGGCGAGAGCCTCCATTGTCTGCATAGAGCTCGACAATGGTTCTAGTGGAGATGCCCACGTGAGTGATCATGTTGGATATTTTATCGATTAGTTCATGATTTTTTTTGATTATGTAGAGTAATTGATCGGCCTCAATGTTGGCTCGCTGTAGAAGTGTGTGAATTGCTTTTCTGCAAAACGAGCTGTCTTTCAATTGCGCTGGAATTGTATTCTTGGCTATGTATTCTAGCTGATGAATGTCGTTCTCTTTTTGAAGGTCTGCGATTATTTTTTGGTGACGGGATCTTAATGCTGTTTTGCTGGGAATGCTGTTTTTCCTATGCGGGCTGATGCCTGATGTTGTAATCAGCTCTATTAAAGCATGATCTTTAAATTCGGCATACATCCAATCGGCTGCATTGCAACTGATCGAGTTATTCCAATGGTAAAATGGACCTGATTGCTCTGGTGGCAGTACGAGGAATTCGTCTTTATGCTCGGCATCATTAACAACGAAAAGATTTCTAAGATACAGTTGGTTTATCTCTTTTTGTACGGATTCGGTTATTGGTTGCGTAAGATAGTCTGTTTGAATAAACGCAATTCTACTGTCGTCGGGTTCTGTACATATGACTAAATGAGTATTGAGCCATTCGATAATGGCATCCTCTATCTTTTCCTCTGTGGTATAGGCTGATTCAATTCGTTTGAAAAAACTGGTTCTGAGCGTTTCTTCGGACTCCAGTTTTTGTGCGAGATTGCAGGTGGTGATATTTTTTAGTTTGCAAATAATATTAATGTGTGCAATGTAGAACTGAACGAGAAAAGACAGTTTGCTTCCAAAATATTGATCAGTGTCGAATAGCATATCTCTAAATACATCCGCTTTTGGTATGAATTTGGATAACTGGGGGGCAGCTTGAGCTTGCGGAGATGGGGTTAACAGCTTGAAGTCACGCTTATAATTGTAGTTGCAGCTCAGCATGATCCATTTAACATGTTCGTCAATGTTGCTATCTTTGTCCAAAAGCCGATTATTTTTGTGACATTGATAAGTGTTTTCACTACCGTTTTGCTGTTTGTAAATATCTATTTTTTCGTCAGGGTATATTTTGTCAAAGTAATCCATCAATTGATTTTGACATGCTGTGAATAGGCTATCCTCGCTATCGTTGCTTGGTGGGTTTTCTGATAACTTGGCTTCAACCCATCGAATTAAGCAGTTCTTTATACAGTGTTTGTTGTGAGTGGAGCCTTTGTTTTCTTGAAGTGATTGTTGTAATCGCACGGCCATGTCATGAAATGGGCTGGGTGTATCGGTTACATTACCATTATCGTTTACTGGTCGATTAAAGTGGCATGTGCTGAGGTGGGTTTTGAGGCGAGTGTAAAGATCTGGTGTTTTCGGTCTTAGTTGAATGATATGTACATTACTGTGATTGCTTTCCATTAGCTGGTGTATGCCATCAAAATACAACGGGTATGGCCCATTAAGTTTACTCTCAATAAGGTTGGTAGTAACATAATCGTTTGTGGTGATTTGATGATTAATCACTTTGTTAAAGACGTGAAGGTAACGATCAACGTCTTCTTTTCGTTGCTGCTTATGTGCCAGAATGTCTTGGGTTTTTTGGTTACTATTCTGGCTTATTTCACTGTCTCTGGTCTCAAGTGCTGTTTGCAGTGTGTCGATGTCCAGCGTGAGGTCACGTTTCATTGTTCGTAAGCAATCAAATACGCTGAGTGGGTTCGGATAACTCTTAGATTCTGATACTAGCCCAAAAAACTCTTTTAAGGCGAGCACTGCTTGACAGGTATTGTCCAAGCCAATGGTTTCACCTGAGGTCAGTGGCATCAGAACTTGAAGTTGGTTGTCATTGTCAAAAAAACCATAACGATAAAAAGGCTTTTCTTTTAATTCTTTGGTGCTGAAAGCTGCAGGCATGATTAATCCGGGCTGTTTATTTGCTTGCATTATACCTGGGTATTATTATTTAAGTATTAAAAGATAAGGTTATACGGGAGTTTTATTGGGTATTATTGCGTGCCTAGTAGCTTGTATTTATCGCTATTTTCCCTGTTACTCTATTGTTTTCACTCTGTTTTTGCGCCTCCTGGATATTGTTAAGATGATAGAAAGCCTCGATCTTTGGGCTTAGCTGTCCGCTTTCGACCCATTGACTGAGTGTTTCTAGTGATTGTCCATTGGGTTTTACTAAAATGGGAAGGGATTTTTGGTTGTTAAAGAGGTTGCAAAAGGGTTCTTTCACGAATGATTTTATTTCTGGCAAAGTGTAGATATAAGTTCCATTTTTTGTGAGTGTATGCTTGATTTTTGCTAGTGACTGTGAACTCACGGTATCAAAAAAAACGTTGATATCACGCAGGGTTTGTAAGTGATCGGGTTGGTGGTAATCGATCACCTCGTCAGCACCAAGCTCCATTGCGACAGCGTGTTTTTTTTCACTGCAAATGCCTATAACATGAGCGCCTAGTGCTTTTGCTATTTGAACGGCAAAAGTGCCCACGCCGCCACTGCAGCCATTAATAACGACACGGTTACCGGGTTGTGTTTTACCTATTCGAGTGAGTGACTCAAAGGCAGTGAGACCGGCTAAAGGTATAACCGCAGCGTGCTCGAAGTCGAGTGAGGCGGGGATGGTGGCAAGCACGTTTTGATCAGCCACTAGGTATTGTGCATAAGCACCGCCTTTTAAAGGATTGACAAAACCATAAACCCTGTCGCCTGCACGATATCGTTTAACGGACGGGTGTGTATCGACTATCACACCAGCAAAGTCACTGCCACAACGAGAGGGTGGTGTGAAACCAGATATGGGTCGAAGCATGCCTTTTCGTATCTTCCAATCAATGGGGTTGACAGATGAGGCGTGATTTTGAATCAAAACGTGACCTGGCTTCAGCTTGGGTTTATCGACAGTGATGATTTCAAGTACATTTGGATCACCATAGCGTTTGTAATGGACAGCTTTCATCAAATTCCTTGTGTTAGGGTTTTGCTTATAAGCACAGATGATGTCATGTTGGCGTGCCATTCTCAAGTCGATAGGTTGTTTTCTTAGTGAGCGAATGAGTTCGAATCGCCACAAGTAGAGGGACAGTTCTCCTAAGTGATTGATTAGCTTGGTTTATGTATCGGCTATTTTCCGCATTACCTCTCAGTATTATTATAAATGATTGAATATAAATGGTTTGTTATTTCAGCAAAAAAAAAATAATTGACTATAATTAGTTCAGGGGATGTGCAGAAAAGTGGTGCTGGCATGGTTGATTTGAATGATGTGATAAAAGAAAATAAGGGCTCAGTTCAGGTTGATCTTGCGTGCTTCAAAGAAAAAATCAGTCTCGTAGATTTACACGCTCTTGTAGAAAGAATCAGTAAGATTAAAGACAGTGTCAATATTGAATTTGAGAATGTTGAAAAAAGTGGTATCGGGGATGATGCTAAATGGATTTTGTATTGTATTAGTCTGTTAAAAGATAATATAGGGCCACTAGAAGAGCCAAAATCCAAGTTTTCTATTAGTCCTGCTGATTTGACACAGTACGGAGAATTTATTAATGGGTTTGGGGAATTAATACAGAGTACTATCACTATTACAAAACTGGGTGAAAGGAATCAAAAGGATAAGCAAGATAGCTTAAAAGACATTGTTAAAGCGCTGGAGTGTTTAAAAAAACACTTTAGTAAAGATGATGAAGGAAATATTGTGTATGAGTCAAGAGTTGCTTTAGCAAAAGTTACGCTTCCAGGGGTTGAGAATACTGAGATTGAGGCTTATAAAAAAACACTTGAAAAACAAAACGAAAAAATAAAGAGTGAAGTAGAAAAAAAAATAGATAAGCTAGTAGATGAAATTATTAAACTAACTAGATTTTATAAAGTAACTGATTCTCAGAAAGAGAAAAAATCCAAGTTCATTGATGAAGCATATAAAAAACTTTTCGATGCTGCGAAGTGTATCGATGCTGGCCAATTTGGTGGGCTAATGATAGAGCAAATTAAAGAATTTAGTCCCGGCGAACTAAAGGAACTGCTAAAGCAAGCGGAAATGCTAAAGCAAGCCAATAAAAATGAATTGCCTGTGTATCTTGCGAATGTAATAGAAGTAATAGATAAGCGGCTCCGCAAGATAAATATAAGGGTGCAAGGTGTTTTTTCACAAAGCCCTTATCATACATCGCTATTCAGGTTGTTATTGAGTAAAAAAGTCACACCACTAGAGCAAAGGTTGTTTATACTTGATTTGATGTCATGTGCTGGTGATGACTTTAAGCAAAAAAAATTGGTTGAGCTGGCTAAGGAACATTGTAAATCAATTATAAAGGCTGTTGACAGCAAGAAGGACTCAATCTTATCAGAATTCTTCGAAAAAGTGCCTCAGTACTTAAAAAGAACTAGTCCTAATGCAATCGGCTTGTTGCGTACGATTGAGGTTTTAAGTGAAATAAAGGATCTACTTGATCCAGAAAAAAATAAAGCATTCGATGCTGAAAAAAAAAGTCAACATCAAGAAAAAAATAAAGCATTCGATGACGAAAAAACCAGTCAAACTCAAGAGCGAAAACGAGAAGATGAAGAAGCTCTTGTCGCTGTTATCAAAACCTGGCCTGATAATGGTGATTGGCCAGGTGATAAAATGCTTAGTGGTATGCGATCGACATTTTTTAAAAGTGTATCTCAAATAGGGCCCATGAAAAAAACGTGGCGAAACAAAAGGCAAAAGATCGTGGATGAGCTCATTCGTCCTAAGTCATCTGAATTCTATGTGCCTAAGGTGCTTACTGATGGTTTTAGAAATTTTACAAGTTTTTTTTCTCACAAAAAACAGAGTCAAGATCCTTGTCCAGTGGCAACTGCAACGGCAGTTATTGGAGCGTCAAACATTTCCCTCCTACCTTCAACTGTTACGCCTATTGTGCCGAATACCATTGAGGGTAATCATACAATGCCAATGGATGAGGTTGTTGCAATACCAGTAAACGGGGGTGGTCATTTATATATACCAAGCAAAAGTGTGTATGGAATCGCGAAGATAAATGTCCCTTTATATGAGGTTGTACCTGATGCTGGCGTACATGGTTTAAATATTTTGCCACAAAATGTACCCCCGTATCCGGTAGCTACGGTGACATCCGGTGGTAAGCCAGTCACAACTTCAATGGCGTCTCTTGTGCCACTTGATAGTAATGAAGTTAAGAGAAATGAATTTGGTATGTGATAGTCTCTCGATATTGTATATGCTTTACAAATATTTTTTATATCGAATGAGTTTGGTTCTTGAGATTATCCGCGTTGTTGTTTTTTGTTATTATTCGACTAAGAAAATCAATAGCTTGTCATTTTTCTTTTTTTAACCTGTATTTTATGTTCTTGTTTTCTTGAATTGTGAGTTACATTTACTATACTCACTGTAAGAAAGTCTTGTGAGTATTGGGGGTGTAACATTGGGTTTGTTGGAAATCATGAATTCTCGATTGGAAAAATTGCTTAAAGATAATAACGAATCGTCGGAGCGTATATCTGAGTTGCGGGACAGAATCGAGATTATCACACTCACTCAGAAAAATCTCTTTTCTGAGGTAGGGTCTAACGTTAATAATACACAGATCATTTTGGAGCTCTTAGAAGAATGGCATAAAAGTGTGATAAAATATCTTGAAGATTTCGATCCAGACTGTACTGAGTTAGATATAATAGAGCAATTCGTTTATTCTTCAACGCCACTGCTGCATATGGCAATTTTATATGGTAATTTTCCAATCGTAGGGAGCTTGATTGACAAATACGAACAGTCTTTACATTCTAAGGATGATGAGGGCAGGACACCCTTTCACATCGCTTGCAGAATGAGTCCTAAGCATCCAAATGCGTACAAAATATTACAGGTATTATTAGAAAAAATAATTACATTCTCTCCAGATAATGATGGTGAAATAGGTAGGCGTATAAATGTCTGCGATGACTATGGCTGTACACCTTTATACTATGCATGTCTTTTTAATAATCTTTCGCATGTTAAATCTTTACTTGATACTGCTAATGATCCTGGTGTTAATATAATAAATAAGGAAGGAGGTACGCCGCTGCATGCCGCATGTTGCGAAAATAATCCTAGCATGGTGAATTTGTTATTGGAAAATGATGCTAATGTTAATGTTAAAAATGCTCAAGGGGAAACACCTTTGCACGTCGCTTGTAGGTATGGAATCAAGGAGGTTGTCGATATATTATTAAATGTATCAAGAGACTGTCTTAATGATAAAGATGAAAAAGGTAAGACGCCTCTGCATTACGCGGTTATGAGTAAGTCTTTTCCCTTGGTAGTCCATCTATTTGAAATGGATGATATCCAGTTATTGGGCGATAAAGAAGGTGTTTCTCCATTAATGTCCTTAGTAACTCTTGATAGATGGAGCTATCAAAGGCAAAAAGAGCCCGCTATTGAGTATTTTTTGGATGAACTTCTAACTAGTGAAGATTGTGATGTGTGGAAACAACTACTGGAAAAAGACAAACAGGCTAAATTACATCTTCAGAATGAGGGGCAGTGTAAAAACTCAATTGATTACATGTCAGTCTTATTGGTCAAGGCAGTCAAGGAAAATAACCACGATATGGTTGAATTACTGTTGCGTGACGCTAATCCTGATGTTGTATGTGATTGGATTAGGGGTCATATTGGGCCTGAATCTGATACTATCCATATTGCTATAACAGATTCTAAGATTAAGATGATGAATCAGCTTTTAAAAGATGGGCTTATGAAAACTGTGGAAAACGAAAACGGTGTTATCACGCCTGGTTCTCAATCTTATACTTATATGTTTAGTGTCTTAAACAAAGTTGTGGATCTTGTTATAGGTTCCTCTAACCAACAAGATAACCCAGACATGAAAATCTTAAAAGAATCATTAAGCGACTTTGTTAGTGCGCTTCTAGATAAATGTGAGGTGTATGTTGGTTCAATTAAGGGGAATAAATCGTATGCGTCTTTTTTCAGAGAGCACGCTTCTGCTATGTATCAAGGTAAGACTTTATTCTCAGAAGTACAAATAAATGAGGTTATCAATTTACTGAAGAAAACGCTGAATTCCGAATCATTTAATTTTACAGAAGGGCATATAGCGCTGTTGAATTCGGTTAAAGTTAATAGTCACATTGCTCCGTTGTACCTTTTAGCAAGTGAGATTTATCGTTCTGGCTTGTCGGAGAGGTTTAATCAGAGCGTTAACCTAGACACTAATACAGGTGAATTTACACTTGGACTTCAGCAGGGTACTCGACCCAGTTAACGTACTATGTTGTGTTTTTCATGATACATGTGCACAGCATACATGCTGACAGCTTGCGATGATATTTGTACTGCCTCTCTTGATTGGGGTTTTTATTCACGTTTAATATGCCCCTGTGCTATAATTATGATGGTTTATGATCTGTGGAATATCATGCAATTAAATTTAAAGCGACTGTTACCGTTATTTTGTCTTTTGACATTGTTTATGAAGTAACACCGTTTAAAAAAAATGAAGAGTTGGGAAATAATAAAAATATGACCAACACCTCGCCTCTTTATCTACAAAAACCAGATTTGAGTCACAAATCGGATAAGTTAGAGATCATGTAGTACAATGAAATTAAAATTATGTCGCTAGCTGAGTTAATTACCAACAAAAAAGCATCAACTCAGTTCCACAGGGTTTGTGTATTTTGGGAATTTGACTAATACTTAATAGATGCTATTTTCACATAAAACAATCGTTAAATATGATAGTGGAAAAATTTTAAACATTGTGGTTTCACGTGTTTAGTAAAGTTACAGGGGCCGATCTCATTTTTCGACAGGATTGAAACTTTCTGTCATCTGTCGTAATTATCTATATAGTTGAGAGTAGCATGGCAGTTGGTGTTGTATATAACAATTTTTTCTAAAACTTTTTTTGTGGTTTATGTAGAAAGCTTTTCTCAAGGTTGTTATAGTTAATGCTTGGAAATCTATGTATAACAGAATTATGTTAAAGTAATTTTTTTTTATCATCTGCTTGTTTGAGGCATAACGTTGAAATTTCTATTGAAGTGCGCTTTTAGTTTGGGAATTGCTTGTTTTTATTTTGATTCTTCTCTCGCATTAGTTTCTAATAAACCATCAAATCTGACCAATCTTTCGCTTGGTATGGATTATTTAAACATTACCATGCCTTCTAACCAGCCTGATTTAGGTATTGCTGGTTTGCATTTAACACGCGATTTTTCTAGTGGCTTTGCTTTCGGAGCAGGATTGTATGGAGCAACAAAAGGCAATTATAGTGGCTTGTTTATATTAGGACCGGAAATTGGTTACCAACTGAAGTTGGCGAAGCATTTACATCTATACACTACTGTATTTGCTGGTGCTGGAGGTGGTCATTCATTAACAGCTCAATTGGGTAATGGTGGAACAATAATCACGTCTGCTGGTGCTATGCTTCCTTTTCAATCTTTTTTTATAGGTGCAGGGTACAGTATTGTTAGAGTTAGTGGCGGGCATATAGACAGCACTCAATGGACAACAAAAATTTTGATTCCATTTAATTTTTTACTCAGTAACACAGCATATAAAAAAACAAGGCTAATATACGCTAAACAACACCATTTAAATGTTATGCCTTTTGTTTTACTTGGATTACCTCACCGCTCCTTTCATGTTGATGGAAGAGAGTTAACGGATGAAAATGGCTTATGTGGATTAGAATTAAGTGAATTAGTTCATAATCATTGGCTTTATTTTTTTCGAGGATCAGCCAGTTTTTATGGTGGGTATAGTGGTTATATGGATATTAGTTTGGGGGGGGGCGTATGAATTGCCCATTAGTCAATTGCCTATATCAGGTTTGTTAGGTATTTCAATTGGATCTGGTGGTGGTGGTAATGTGGATTTAGGTAGTGGATTATTTTATCATCCAGAAGTCGGTGTCGTCGTACATTTAACGCATCAATTTAATATAAATTTACTTGGTGGATATTTAGCTGGCTTTTCAAATCGATACCATTTAAAAACTTTTTTATTAGGACTAAGCTATCAGTTCAGTCTCCTCTCTTCAGATACAAAACCTTTAAGCCTAGAAAAAATTTCATCGCATCATTTATTTCTTTCTATAGGTAATGAAACCTATATAGATGCACAAAATGCTCAAGATCCCAATCATGCCATCCAATTAGTATCTATAAAATTATCAGGCATGTTAACAAAACATTGGTTCGCAACTGGAGAAAGTTCCTTTGCTTATACTGGCCATATTCCTGGTTTTGCAACTGGATTAATAGGTGCTGGCTATAAGCTTTATAACAAAAAAACCAGTTTTTATGCCAAGTTTTTATTAGGTGCGGCAGGTGGCGGTGGTATTGATGCTAAAGGAGGATTTGTTATTAAACCGACGATTGGTGTTGGTTATAAAATGCGTAAAGATTTAGGTATGTATGCCCAAATTAGCAAATTACAAGCGATACACGGTAATTTTTCACCCATGACATTAGGTATTGGTTTGGTTTATCACTTAAACTTATTAGGATATTAACGATATTATCCGACACAGCATATAGCAGTTTTCTATATTAAATTAATTATGAGTTGAAATAGATAGAATATTGGCGGCTGTACTCGATTTGCCGATATTTGTTGTGGGTTAATCCATACTATATTTTGTGTTGTGTTTTCCATGAGACGCTACTGCTACACTAATGACCACTTAAGGATTATGAGTGCAATCGAATTATGAGGGTATGTGCTTTTAAGACCCTAGGTGGTGCTACTTCTGTCCAAATAGTAGCAAATGCTTTGGTGGCATTAATAATGACGCCTTCTTAAAAGAAGCATCCCTTACTTTAAACAACACTCATCACTGTTCCAAAAAGATCAAAGGGACATGACCCATGATTTAAAGATGAGTCATGCATATTTATCAATTCAATAATTACTCTGCTAAAGAGCTACATTAGGTAATTATCATTCAGTAGGGGCCTCTTATCCCCGCTTTTTTTCTGATCCAACTCCTATTGCAATTGCGACAGGAGAGTCTAACTGGGCATAATGATACAGAACCTGCTCTCACTCCAGAATAAGCGTTAATCATTATAAGTTTGAATTAACTCTTACATGCTATAGAGATGGAGCACTTTGACTTTCAAGTAACGCGTTTTTTATCTCAATGTTAGTTATATAACATATATCAAGCTAAGTTGACTTCAGATCCTGGCTTCAATTTTTTGCCGCGGTATCATGAAGAAATAATACACAATTATCAAAGCAACATAGCAAATTCGAGTAGTGATATATTGTTTTAATTTTCGCACCAGCATCGTTACAGCAACAGAGGAGTTGGAAAAGATTGCATAGATAAGAAAAGAGCCTGTGTGCCAAAGTTTTATTCAGGTGATGAATTATATGAGCTAATGTAATATATTGCATTTTTCATGATACATGAGCACAGCATACATGCTGACAGCTTGCGATAATATTTGTACTACCTCTCTTGATTGGGGTTTTTTTATTCACGTTTAATATGCCCCTGTGCTATAATTATGGTGGTTTATGATCTGTGGAATATCATGCAATCAAATTTAAAACGGCTGTTACCGTTATTTTGTCTTTTGACATTGTTAGTGTTATTTTTTGTGTTTGATTTACAGCATTACTTAACGTTGCAATCTGTTCATCGTTATTATGCGGACCTGTGTCATTGGCGGGACAATCATTATCTGCTAGCGATTATATTGTATGTTACATCTTATGTGGTAATGGTCGCCTGTTTTATCCCTTTTGCTTCCGTGCTGACGGTGGGGGGCGGTCTTATTTTTGGTGCCTGGTTAGCCACTTTACTCTCTGTGGTTAGTGCGACTTTAGGAGCGCTGATTGCTTATGGTGCAGTAAAATATGCTTTTCGTGATTGGGGTGAAAAGAAAATTGGCACGTGGTTTGGTTGGTTCGAAAGAAAATTCAGCGAAGACACATTTTCTGTTTTGCTTTTTTTACGCTTGGCTCCTGTGTTTCCATTTTGGGTAGTTAATCTTGCGGCAGGTTTACTTAATGTTGGAGTTTTTACTTTTTCTTTAACAACCTTTATTGGTATCATTCCTGGTACTGGGTTAATTTCTTTTGTTGGTGATGGGATGGCGGGCGTTATGAATTTGGACAATGCGCCAACGTGGTCGCAGTTCGTTAATATAGGGATTTTATTGCCGCTGTTTGCATTGGCGTTGTTGTCTTTATTGCCAATATGGTATCGATATCGACATGATAGCAAAAGTACAGAAAAAAATTTTGATAAAAAATAAAACAGGTGGTGATGATGATAGAGCAAGGTGTTCGATCCTATTACGAAAAGGTATTTATCGATCCAGTGTTGAAAAGGTTAAGTGCTAAAGTGAGCCCCAATCTGGTGACTTCCATGGCTGGGGTGTTTGGTGTTTTAATTTTTCCCGCGTTAGTAACAGGGCATGTTTGGTTGAGTATTCTTTTATTGGCCCTATCTGGTTACTGTGATGTGCTTGATGGCTCTTTGGCGCGTTTACGCAATTGCACTTCTTCTTGGGGGACAGTGTTGGATATTGTGATGGATCGTGTGGTTGAGATTTCAACCATCATGGCATTATGGGCTGTTGATTCGGCAGGGAGATCGCTTTCATGTTTGTGTATGCTTGCCTGCATTACACTATGTATCACTAGTTTCTTAGTTGTGGGTATTTTTTCAGATCAACAGACTGATAAAAGTTTCGACTACAGTCCGGGATTAATGGAGCGAGCAGAGGCTTTTTTGTTCTTTGCTTTTATGATGATTATCCCTAATTGGTTTATTCAATTATCAATTGCATTTTGTCTCTTGGTTCTATACACAGCAGTTGTTCGCTTGTGGCAATTCAGGTGCCAAATAGATGCCTCAACTTCCGTAGGCGATGATACTGGAGTTTAATCATGGGTCGAAATATGCGAGTGCCAAAAGTTAAATTACGCTGGATTCCATGGCGTTATCGACCACTCTTCTGGTGGCAAAAAAGAAAGTATGGTCGAGTTTTAGACTCGTCATTGGTTTGGATTAAAGTACCTCGCCTATTTTCCGCAATTGCCAGACTATACGGTATGCTTGATCGTCGATCATCGCCACTCCCTCCTGAATTGCGCCTCATGGTGATAGTACGTGTTTCCCAAATGAATCGTTGTCAGTTTTGTATTGATTTGAATACCGCACGCTTAATGCGTGTTATGAAGACAAATGAAAAGGTTCTTGAGTTGTCGACTTGGCCTGAATCAGTGTTGTTCTCGAAAAAAGAGAGAGCGGTATTGGATTACGTCGATAAAATAACAGATTCAAATTCTGAAGTTGATGATCGCTGCTTTGAACAGTTGAAAGCATTTTTTGATGAAAAATCACTGATTGAGCTAACAGCATTAATTGCTTTTCAGAATATGTCGACGAAGTTTAACGAAGCATTACAGATTCCATCACAAGGCTTTCTTAAGTCATAATCATAGATAGCCATTCTTTGTTTGTATATCTTTGCTATCGTTATTTATTAGCTTGTGTTACTCCAGACTACTATGCTTGAAATGTCAATGTGCTTCAAGATATGATCGCGCCAAGACTGAAAACATTCCTCGACGGTTAATGTATAAATAATATTAAGTTTAATGAATCTGAATTATAAAGGACTTTAGTCTTAATTTAAAAAAAGGGGGTCTAAAATGCCCCCCGTTTTAAATCATTCATTCCCGGAAAAATGATTAGTCATTCATTTTTATCAGTTTGATAGCTATATTTCTATTTTTGTCATACGAATCTGAGTCTAGTGGCACTAAACCAATGTCTGCTAGATAACCATCTTCTCCAATAGCTTTCTCGGTCGTGAATTCTTTCACGAACTCATGTAAGCCTGGAATTACTCCAATGTGAGCTTTTTTCACGTAGAAGAATAAAGGTCTAGCAACAGTATAACTGTTGTCTTGAATAGACGACAATGATGGTTGTACACCATCAATACTTGCCGCTTGTAATTTATCTTTATTAGCTACGAAATAACTGAAACCAAAGAAACCAAACATGTCTTTATCTTGAGTTAACTTTTGGATAATCAAACTATCGTTTTCTCCTGCTTCAATAGTAGCATCATCTTCTCTGTAAAGTTTTTGAGGTTTTTTGTATTTTTTATTTCCAGCTTCAAAACCAGCTTTATAAAGAGCTTTAGCTTCTTTAGTCATACCTTTTTTCATTACTAAAGAATTCCAAGCATCTCTAGTTCCTGATGTTCCTGGTGGAATCATCAATGAAATTTTTTGTTTTGGTAAACCAGAGTTAATTTGGTCCCAAGTTTTATAAATATTTGGAACTAATTTACCATCAACAACTGTATGAGCAGCAAGTGCTAAATATAATTGTTCTTTAGTAAAGTTTACTGGTTTTGCATCTTTACTGTAAGCTAATGTAATACCATCATTTCCAATTACGATTTCAACGATTTCATTTACACCATTTTTCTTACATAGAGCTTTTTCTTTATCTTTCATAGCTCTTGATGCGTTTGTAATATCTGGGTGTTGGACACCTACACCAGCACAGAATAGTCTAGCTCCACCACCAGTACCAGTAGACTCGATTACAGGAGTTTTAAATCTTCCAAATTTGCCAAATCTTTCAGCAACAACAGTCGCATAAGGGAATACTGTAGAAGAACCAACTATCTTAATTTGATCTCTTGCTTGAGCAACAGTTGCTACTGATAAAGCAGCTAATGAAGCAATTATTACATTTATTTTTTTCATTACTTTTCCTCATTTCATTATTTATTATTTAATTTATGCACACATCACAGCTAGGATAGCCCGCTTAGTATCAACACATGAGAACCTTAAACCACACCCATTTGTTTTCATCATAACTCCCCTTGTATTCTTTCATGTTGCCATCTAACTATTGGAGTTATAGCCCATTAAAAACATTTGTCAATTCAAACGAAAAATCAATAAAAACAATGAGTTAAATTATTTTTTAAAAAACACTTTGATTATTCTAAAAGACAAGATAGAATCCCAGCATCGAAGCAAGGAGCAACCATGAGATTCTTTTACTACACCGGCATAGCCATCATCACTTTATTCGCCACCCACAGTTTAGCAGATTCAATGCCTGTCTCTTACTGGAACGGCCCTTCCACCAGCGCAATGAACCAGTTAGACTCTGATTTCATTCTGTATAACGAAGAAAAAAAATCATCTCGATGCCCCACCATCCAATTTCCCAGCTTGCCTGGCAGCCTCATCGTATACAAGCTTTAAATCACCAATGTTCTAAAATCAGACCATGATTATTCTGCAAAACATTTCTTGCAGCAAGATACTGCCACATTTTCAGCATTCCCAATCAGTGTGCTATAATTATGGTAGTTTGTAGTTTAGGGAATATCATGCAATTAAATTTAAAGCGGCTGTTACCTTTATTTTTTCTTTTGACGTTGTTAGTGTTATTTTTTGTGTATGATTTGCAGCATTACTTAGCTCTGCAGTTAGTCCATCGTTATTATCTGGAGATATGTCGCTGGCGCGACAATCATTATGTGCTAGCGATTATGTTGTATGTTGTGTCTTATACAGTGATGGTCGCATGCTCCATCCCCTTTGCCTCAGTACTGACGGCAGTGGGTGGTCTGTTTTTCGGTGCCTGGCTAGGCACTATTTTCTCTATCATTAGTGCGACTTTAGGAGCGCTGATTGCTTATGGTGCAGTAAAATATGCTTTTCGTGATTGGGGTGAAAAGAAAATTGGCACGTGGTTTGGTTGGTTCGAAAGAAAATTCAGCGAAGACACATTTTCTGTTTTGCTTTTTTTACGCTTGGCTCCTGTGTTTCCATTTTGGGTAGTTAATCTTGCGGCAGGTTTACTTAATGTTGGAGTTTTTACTTTTTCTTTAACAACCTTTATTGGTATCATTCCTGGTACTGGGTTAATTTCTTTTGTTGGTGATGGGATGGCGGGCGTTATGAATTTGGACAATGCGCCAACGTGGTCGCAGTTCGTTAATATAGGGATTTTATTGCCGCTGTTTGCATTGGCGTTGTTGTCTTTATTGCCAATATGGTATCGATATCGACATGATAGCAAAAGTACAGAAAAAAATTTTGATAAAAAATAAAACAGGTGGTGATGATGATAGAGCAAGGTGTTCGATCCTATTACGAAAAGGTATTTATCGATCCAGTGTTGAAAAGGTTAAGTGCTAAAGTGAGCCCCAATCTGGTGACTTCCATGGCTGGGGTGTTTGGTGTTTTAATTTTTCCCGCGTTAGTAACAGGGCATGTTTGGTTGAGTATTCTTTTATTGGCCCTATCTGGTTACTGTGATGTGCTTGATGGCTCTTTGGCGCGTTTACGCAATTGCACTTCTTCTTGGGGGACAGTGTTGGATATTGTGATGGATCGTGTGGTTGAGATTTCAACCATCATGGCATTATGGGCTGTTGATTCGGCAGGGAGATCGCTTTCATGTTTGTGTATGCTTGCCTGCATTACACTATGTATCACTAGTTTCTTAGTTGTGGGTATTTTTTCAGATCAACAGACTGATAAAAGTTTCGACTACAGTCCGGGATTAATGGAGCGAGCAGAGGCTTTTTTGTTCTTTGCTTTTATGATGATTATCCCTAATTGGTTTATTCAATTATCGATCGCGTTTTGTCTTTTGGTTTTATACACAGCGGTTGCTCGTTTATGGCAATTTAGGCGCCAAATAAATGCCTCAATTTCATTATATGATGATACTGGAGTTTGATCATGGGTCGAGATATGCGAGTGCCAAAAGTTAAATTACGTCAGATTCCATGGCGTTATCGTCCACTTTTTTGGTGGCAAAAAAGAAAATACGGTCGAGTTTTAGACTCGTCATTGGTTTGGGTTAAAGTGCCTCGCCTATTTTCGGCAGTGGCCAGGTTGTATGGTCTGCTTGATCGCGGATCATCACCGCTCCCACGCGAATTGCGTCTCATGGTGATTGTTCGTGTTTCACAAATGAATCGTTGTCAGTTCTGCGTTGATTTAAACACCGCGCGCTTAATGCGTATTGTGAAGTCAATTGACAAGGTTCATGAGTTGTCATCCTGGTCTGAATCAACGTTATTTTCAAAAAAAGAGAGGGCGGTATTGGATTACGTCGATAAAATAACGGATTCAAATTCTGAAGTCGATGATCGCTGCTTTGAACAGTTGAAAACATTTTTTGATGAAAAGTCGCTGGTTGAACTGACAGCGTTGATTGCTTTTCAGAACATGTCGACAAAATTTAACGAGGCATTACGAATTCCATCGCAAGGCTTTCTTGAGTCGTAATAATGGATGGTGATCCTTTGTGTGATATTCGACTGCGTCTCTCGTCATGCCTTTAGCAATGAGTATGTGTATTGTGATTTCTTCGTTGTTTTATCAGTTTCAATGGTTAATTCAATGCTGTTAGAAACTAAAGCGGCTTTTTTGAACCAGTAGCTGATCATACTTTGCTGTTCTCGCTCCTTTGGTGGGAGTAAGTCTTTATTTTCGGTAATGGCTTTTCGAACAATGTCAGTGAAATGTGTTTTTTCTAATTGCATGGGTAATGCGTTGATAAGCTCGTTAGTATATATTTCACTTTGCTTTTCGCTGTGTTTTTCATTCAATAAATCGATGTGGTGACGAATAACCCAGAGCGTTTTTAATTCAGGATGAATTTGTTGTAACAAGCTATAAGATGTGTCTTCAATTAATTTTTTCTGTGCGTGGTACGCAGGCTCGATTGTTTGTAGTTCTTTTTCGACTTTGGAGTATATGTAGTCATAGTTAACGTAGCTAATCAGTTGACTTTGTAGCCTTTTTACACGTGGTTGTAGAGCGTGGTAGTCCTGTAGCTTGTTCAAGGATTTTTTGTAATCCGCCAATTGCTGTGAATACATGTCATGCAGTTTGTTTAGAATAACGATCATTCGAAGGTCACCTGCGGGTAATGTTTGACTTATTTTGTATGCTAATTCAACCTCGTTTTGTGAGTGAGGGTAAGTTTTAAGGATGGTTGATCTGGCAATGTTTTCTTTGTTATAGCGTTCGCCTTTCTTATTTGATCTTGTTTTAATCATATGTTTCTCTGCCGTTAGTGTTAGGGTGTCTTTTGGTTGTATTCTACCGACTGAATATTAAGGCTGTATTAATTTCACTGTACTTGATTTTTTTTGAGAAAATTCTGTGCTATAGTTTTAAAAAAAATATCTTGCTTTTGACGTTTTATATTTCACAGTTGAGTGTTTTGACTTATTTATGTAAGTCATTTTGTGAATAAAGAAATTCAATTTATGCTTTTTTTGGAGGAATGATTATGAGATATGCTAGTGGCGCGAGGCCGGTTTTGCCCTCTAATTTGCAACAGGGTATTGTTACACACTGGAGAAGTCTTCATATTCGTGATCCCGAAGATTATCATCGAGCATTGCATTCCAATCGCTCGAGTATCTCTCGCTCACCATTTAGTCAGCGCCATTTTTCCTTGCTCTTGTGTGACCTGGGGCTCGATTACCATAAGATCAGCACGAACGACAAGGTTGACAGCCATTTTGGGTTGCCGATTCGCAGAATCCTAAAATCAGCCTTAAAAAACAGGCTGGATGCTGATGACATCATTAGTGAGTTGGCGGAATTGGCTTTTCTGCTTCAAAAGATAAGGCTATGTCAAATTTTTTTAGAGCTGGGTGCTGATATTGATGAGGTGTTTAGTCGAAGTCAGTTGCTTATTATTTGGCTACGGCCTCATCTTTGCAAGTCGGACGTGCAACTCGCTTATTTTCCCTATTTCAAAGAGGCGGTCATGAGGCGGGCTATTGTATATTGGCTTGACCTGTCCTACGACGGGTGTCGACATTATGATCATGGAACAGGTGGTGCGGATTGTTATGATTGGCATGGGCTGCATCACCGAATACGGCGTATGTCACGCTATATTCACGAAGATAAACTCACGCATGCTGAGGCTTTAGTTAGAACTGATTTGACTATCAATTATCTTTTGTTGTGGTTTGGTCTGTCAAGGGACTGTTCCAGT
>CACHNP010000039.1 GCA_902581285.1 uncultured Gammaproteobacteria bacterium
ACCTTTTTCTTAGCTACCTTTTTCTTAGCTACCTTTCGTTTAGCTACTTTTTTCTTTACCATATTCTTCTCCCTGAATTAAATAAATTAATAAAGACACAATCATTTTACAATGATTTAGAAAAATATTAAACACTTGTGTTCATTTTTTTTAACTTTTTTCATGATTATTCAACAAATAGTGTTACAATGGCGATTTTATTTATTAAATTTAATTTTTGGAGGGGTTTTTGATGCGTTTTTTGAGTTTAAATAAAATGAGTTGTTTTTTTAAAGCTATTTTCTTGTTATCTTTTTTGTTTTTTTCTGTTGATGGTTTTGCTTCTTCAGAAGGTATCGCTGGATATTGGGTAACAAAGAGTGATAAAAACGGCGAGAAAGCTTCTGTAGTGAAGATTTGGCAAGATGGTAAAGATGAATATGAGGGGAAAGTGGTTAAGTTGTTTCAGCATAAAGACACTGTTTATTCTTGTGACCGTTGCCCAGCGCCATTTTCTCATAAGCCAGTCTTGGGATTAACCATTCTCAACTCACTTAAGTATGAAAAACCGGGATCTTATACCAGTGGTCGTATTTTAGATCCTCGATCTGGGCATGTATACAAGCTTAATGTGACTCTAATCTCACCCGAAAAATTAAAGGTGCGTGGCTATTTGGGTATGCCGTTATTTGGTCGAACCCAATATTGGGCGCGTTATCATGGTGCGAAAAAACCGCTGTTGTCAGTGTGATTTTGCTTTGCTTAACCAGAATGATAGAATGAACTATCAGTGGTTATTTGAACTTGCTTGGCGTTTTTATTTGAGGAGTGTGCATGGCTGTGGCTCATAGTACGGAAATCGTAACTTCCATTTTTCTCATTTTTTGTGGAGCGGCAGTACTATCAACTGTCGCTTTATTTGCTCGTCAATCCATGCTAGTTGCCTATATGGTTGCTGGGATTTTATTGGGGCCTTATGGTTTTGATTGTGTTGGCAATGTGGATTTAATGAAGCACACTGGTGATATTGGAATAATTTTCTTGTTATTTTTGCTTGGCCTGCATCTTCCTCCTCAAAAGCTCATTGGTATGTTAAGAAAAATTAGCATAGTTGGTGTGGTCAGTTCATTCGCGTTTTGTTTATTTTCGTTTTTGATATGCCAAGCGTTTGGGTTTTCATTTAAAGACTCATTGATTATTGGTTTAGCTATGATGTTTTCCAGTACTATTATTGGTATCAAGTTGCTACCTACCACGATACTTCATCACCAACACACGGGTGAAGTTATGATAAGTGTGTTGTTGTTTCAAGATTTGATTGCTATTTTGGTTTTATTGACAGTAAAGTCAATGTCTCTCGGTGTGGGTGTGGGTAAAGATGTTCTGTTAATTGTTATTGGATTTCCCCTGGTGCTCTTGTTTGCGTATTTATTTGAGCGTTACGTTCTGATGTGGTTGTTTAAAAAGTTTAGTCGTTTTAAAGAGTACCTTTTTTTGCTATCCATTGCGTGGTGCTTGGGTCTATCGGCTATGGCAGATGTTCTGAATTTATCTGTGGAAATTGGTGCTTTTATTGCAGGCGTGAGTTTGGCAACCAGCCCTATTGCTGTTTATATTGCTGAAAGCCTAAAACCTGTTCGTGACTTCTTTCTGATTTTGTTTTTCTTCTCAGTTGGAGCGTTGTTTAATTTGCATTATTTTCCAGAGATTTACTTATCTGCGTTGATTTTGGCGTTATTACTTTTTGTTGCCAAACCAATTGTCTATCGTTTCTTACTTGTGCGTGTTGGTGAGGATTCTAAGGTTTCATGGGAGGTCGGGATGAGGCTAGGGCAGGTGAGTGAATTTTCTTTGATTATTGCTGCTGCAGCTTCCTCACTGTTGACGGCTAAAGCGCATTACTTAGTTCAGGCTGTTACTATTCTGTCGTTTATGTTGTCTTCCTATTGGGTTGTTATGCGTTACCCAACGCCTGTTTCACTCTCAAGTGAACTGAGACGTGATTAGTTTAGTTGCTCAGGCTAAGATAGTGGGTGGATTTGCAAAACCATTTGACCTATATATAATGATAATAGGTGGTTAAGTTTAAGGAAGTAAACGTGTTACTGTTAATAATTTTAAGTTTGTCTCTACAGTTTTTTTGGGATCTGAGAATCAAGTGGAGTCCGTTGTCTTCTGTGAAGGCTTATCTGTTATTTTTTCAAAAAAGGGGCCCTTCTGTTTGTTTGAAGCCAAGCTGGCTGGGTCTTTTTTCATTGTTTCTTCCCGCGTTATTAGTGGCTTCTCTAGTGTTTATACTGGCGAACTTTTTATTTCTAGGCGTTTTTTATTATCTTTTGGCTTTTTTGTGCTTCTGGTCATTTACTCGAATCAACGCATTCTCTCAGCATGAGGACATGTTAATGAGTGCAGAGCAGTTAATGGAGATGAAGGTTTGGTTTTTGTATGCGCCATTGTTTTGGCTTGTGGTTACCGGTAGTCCTGTTGTGTTAATTGGTTATGTCGCATTGCGAGAGTGTAAGCTTTTATGTCAACAAGAACCGCAGTTAATTCCCTGTAGAGAACAAGTGTCAACCTGTTTTTATTGGCTTAACTGGGTTCCTGTGAAATTAATGGGGTTAACTTTTGCTCTTGTTGGTAACTTTGGTGGTGTTTTTTCCACATGGAAATCGGGCTTGTTTTCCCATCAGCAACCACACTCGACTGTTTTAGCGAATTTGATGAAATTAGCTCTGGGCGATAACCAAAGACACGATAATCCCGCTGGTGGTGACGAGAAAGCTGAGCTAGCGGTTATTGCACAGTCCAGTAATGAACTTTTATGTCAACATGCGCTGGTTGCGTGGTTAGTTGGTTTCTTGGTCTTGCAAGTGGGGGCTTGGGTAGCCTGATGGTTGCGCGTTTGTTTTCGGTGATCCAGCATTGGTTTATAAATTGTCTTTTATTTTTTCTATAAATCCTTTTTTTTCTTGATAAGTCACTCTTTTTTGTTGATTTTATACAAAATATGAAATATATATAATGGCTCAGAGCCACTATTGCTATAATGTGGTTACTGGTTGTACTTTTTATGTTCATTTCAAGGCATCCAGCATCATTGAAGCTGAATTTAAGTTTTATAATGAATAAGAATAGGGCTCTAAAGTTATGCAAAATACAGAATTGGTTCACGGTATTCAGGAGTGGTTGGATTCATTGGATTCAATGGTTGAGTTTGAAGGGCGTGATGCGGCAGAGGAGGTCATGAAACAGTTATTGTCTCGGGCGAATGAACTGGGGCTCAATAGCGCTTCATCGATTAACACATCCTATAGCAATTCAATAAAACCACAAGACCAGCAGGCCTTACCTGACGATGGCAAAGTGGCATCCAGGTTGATGGCTTATCTTCGTTGGAATGCCATTGCAATGGTCATGAAAGCGGGTCAGACTAAACCGGAACTAGGCGGGCACCTGGCGAGCTACGCTTCTTCAGCACATCTTTTTGAAACTGGGTTAAATCATTTTTTTCGCGCTAGACAGGGCGATTTTCCTGGTGACATGATTTATTTTCAAGGGCATTCGTCCCCAGGTATTTATGCGCGTGCATTCTTAGAAGGGCGAATTTCGAGTGACCAGTTAGATAATTTTAGACAGGAAGCGTTTAAGGATGGGTTGTCTTCCTATCCTCATCCTAAGCTGATGCCTGAGTTTTGGCAATTCCCTGTGGTCTCAATGGGTTTGGGGCCTTTGTTAGCTATTTATCAAGCTCAGTTTTTAAAGTATTGTCACAATCGTGGAATTGGACAGACTGGTGATCAGCGAATTTGGGTCTTTTGTGGTGATGGTGAGTTAGGCGAGCCGGAGTCACTCGGTGCACTGAATATTGCTGCTCGTGAAGGTTTGGATAATCTGACTTTTGTTATTAGTTGTAACTTACAGCGGCTTGATGGGCCTGTGAGCGGTAACAGTCAAATCATTCAGGAATACGAAGGTGTTTTTCGTGGTGCTGGTTGGAACGTGATTAAAGTCATATGGGGTTCTGGCTGGGATGAGTTATTTTCGCGAGACCAGTCTGGTTTATTAGTTAAGCGCATGGGTGAGTTAGTGGACGGTGAGCAGCAGTCCTATGTGTCGAAGGGTGGTGCGTATTTTCGTGAGCATTTCTTTGGGCGTTATCCTGAATTGTTGGAATTGGTGAGTCATTTGAGTGATGCTGAGTTGGAAGCACTGCGAGATGGCGGGCATGATTGGCAAAAATTGTATGCGGCTTACCACCAAGCTTATCATCATAAAGGCAAACCAACGGTGATATTGGCAAAAACGGTCAAAGGTTTTGGAATGGGTAAAGCCGGTGAAGGGTTGAATACGACCCATCAAACAAAGAAAATGTCTCTTGAGCATCGTCTTGAGTTTCGAGATCGTTTTGATTTGCCATTATCAGATAAGCAAGTTGAGGAACTCGCTTATTTGGCTCTTCAAAAAGACAGTGATGAAGCTCGATACCTTCATGCGCAGCGGGAAAAATTGGGAGGTTATTTGCCTTCTCGTGATGCGAGTTGTGCCGCATTCAAGGTGCCGGCTTTAGAACAGTTTCAGGCATTGTTGGACGGTTCCGGTGAGAGAGAAATGTCGACAACGATGGGTTTTGTTAGAGCTTTAGGTGTTCTTTTGAAAGATAAGGTGATCGGCAAGCGAATTGTGCCAATTGTGGCTGATGAGTCTCGGACGTTTGGAATGGAGGGGTTGTTTCGTCAGGTTGGTATTTATGCGCCGTTTGGTCAAAAATACACGCCTGAAGATAAAAAACAGTTGATGTATTATCGGGAAGATCAAAAAGGTCAGTTGTTTCAACAAGGTATTTCAGAGGCAGGTGGTATGGCCTGTTGGACGGCGGCTGCGACATCCTATGTACACTCAAATGAGCCCATGATTCCATTTTTTATTTATTACTCCATGTTTGGTTTTCAGCGTTTTGGGGATTTGGTGTGGTCGGCTGGTGATGCTCAGGCTCGAGGTTTTATCATTGGTGCGACAGCGGGTCGAACCACGTTGGCAGGCGAGGGTTTACAGCACCAAGATGGACACAATTTATTGATGTTTAGCATGGTGCCGAATTGCGTTAGTTATGATCCTTGTTTTGTTTATGAGTGGGCTGTTATTTTGCAAGACGGTTTATGTCGAATGTATGAAAAGCAAGAAGATGTGTTTTATTACATGACAGCGATGAATGAGAATTACCAACAGCCATCGATACCAAAAGGCGTGGAAAAAGACATTATCAAAGGGATGTACTGTTTATCTCAGTCAGCAAGCAAAAAATCAAAATTAAAGGTCCGTTTACTGGGTAGTGGCACGATTTTACGTGAAGTGATTGCAGCTCAAGCTCTCTTGCAAGACGAGTTTTCTGTTGCCGCAGACGTTTGGAGTGTAACGAGTTTTAACGAACTTCGTCGTGACTGCGAATCGGTCGCTAGGTACAATCGACTGCACCCTAAGTCGAAACAAAAGAAAAGTCATGTTTTAGACTGTTTAGGTGACGATCAGTCCCCTGTGATTGCGGCTACTGATTACATGAAAATGTATGCAGATCAGATCCGCCAGGATATTTCAGCGCCATACAGTGTTTTAGGAACGGATGGATTTGGCCGCAGCGATACCCGAGCGGCATTGCGTGATTTTTTCGAGGTGGATGCAAAAATGATTGCGTACACCGCACTAAAAGCGCTAGTCGACCAAGGTGATTTTTCGGTTGATGACTTAGCAAAAGCAAAAAAGAAGTTAAAGATAAATGGTCAGCGACCAGACCCGGTGAGCTTGTAAGGAGAACGAGATGAGCAGTAGTGAAATAAGAGTGCCAGATATTGGTGGTGCGACTGATGTTGACGTAATTGAGATTTTGGTTCAGCCAGGTGACGTGGTTTCAGCGGATGATTCCATTGTAACACTGGAAGGTGACAAGGCCTCAATGGAAGTGCCTGCGCCTTGTGCCGGCACAGTTGAGTCGATTCAAATCAAAGTTGGTGATAAGGTATCGGAAGGCTCACTGCTGATGACCTTTTCAGCTGGAGAAGTCGTGACTTCAAGTGATGCTGGTCAGTCGGTCACTGAAAAAACAGGAGAGGTGGGTGCTGCTGGAAATCACAAGGAAATACCGCTGTATGTACCCGACATTGGTGGTGCGGAAAAAGTGGATGTGATTGAAATTCATATCAAGTCAGGTGATAAAATAGAGGTTGATTCACCTCTGGTAACCTTGGAAGGTGATAAAGCGTCTATGGAGGTGCCTGCGGAGTGTGCTGGTACAATTGTGGCTGTTCAGTTAGCGGTAGGTGATAAGGTATCTGCTGGTGATCAAATTGGTTTGATTTCTGTGGAGGGAAGTGAGGTTTCATCTGAGCCTCAAGCATCAGCGAATCAAAGCCAGCCGTCCCAGTCGAATGAAACGGCACCGAACAGTGATTCTGCGGCTAAGCCGTCTCGGGGCGTGCATGCTGGTCCAGCTGTACGACGATTGGCAAAAGAGTTTGCGGTTAATTTATCACAAGTCCCTGCTACAGGCGCAAAAGGACGAATTACAAAAGACGATTTAAAACGTTTTATGCAAGGCAGCTCAGAGGCTAAAGGTGGTTCGCTTGGTTTGTCTATCAGCGCGACACCACAGGTCGACTTTAGCCAATTTGGTCAAATAGATGTGCAGCCGTTGAGTAAAATTAATAAGCTATCAGGTGCAAATTTACATCGTAACTGGGTTAGTATTCCTCATGTAACGCAATTTGCTGAGTCGGATATCACAGAAATGGAGTCTTTTCGTCAGGCCGAAAAGGATCGTGCTAAACAGCAGGGTGTTCGATTAACTCCAATTGCTTTTATCATGAAGGCGGTTGTTGCGGCATTGAAAGCGTTTCCGCGATTTAATTCGTCTTTGTCTGCTGATGGCACCGAATTGGTTCTTAAACAGTATTATCATGTGGGAGTCGCGGTTGATACACCTCAAGGCTTAGTGGTGCCGGTGATTCGTGACGTGGATCAAAAAGGTATCTATGACCTGGCTCGAGAGTTGGCTTCGATCAGTGAAAAAGCGCGTACTAAAGGTTTGGGTATGAAAGACATGCAAGGCGGTTGCTTTACGATTTCCAGTTTGGGTGGCATTGGTGGCACGGCTTTTACGCCAATCATCAATGCACCAGAAGTGGCTATTCTTGGGGTGTCGAAATCGGAACGCAAACCGGTATACGATGCCAAAGGTGAGTTAGTGCCTAGACTGATGTTGCCACTGAGTTTATCATACGATCACAGAGTGATAGATGGTGCAGAAGGGGCGCGTTTTGTGGTATATTTATCGCGCTGTTTGGCGGATATTAGAACATTATTACTTTAAAAGAGGGTTAAAAAATGGCAAATCAGATTGATGTTGATGTAGTGGTAATTGGAAGCGGCCCTGGGGGCTATGCTGCAGCTTTTCGTGCAGCCGATTTAGGTAATAAGGTTGCACTCATCGAGCGTTACGACAATATTGGTGGTGTGTGTTTGAACGTTGGCTGTATTCCGTCTAAGGCGTTACTACACGTTGCTAAAGTCATCGATGAGACCAAAGAAGCTGAGCATTTCGGTGTGACTTTCGGTGAGCCAAAAATCGATATGGAAAAAGTTCGTGCTTACAAAGATGGTATTATTAAGCGTTTGACCGGTGGTCTTAGCATGATGGCGAAACAGCGTAAAGTTGAGGTTGTGACTGGCTTTGCAACGTTCGTAGATGATCACACATTAGAAATCGATCGAGACGGTGAAAAGTCATCTTTGGGTTTTAAGCACTGTATTATTGCTGCTGGTTCAACCCCGGTTAAACTACCGTTTTTACCAGAAGATTCACGCATCATGGATTCAACGGGGGCATTGAAGTTAGAGGACACGAATTGTGAGATGTTGATTCTGGGTGGTGGCATCATCGGACTCGAGATGGCAACCGTGTATCGTGCTTTGGGCGCAAAAATATCAATCGTTGAAATGATGGATCAGATCATGCCGGGCGTGGACCCTGATTTGGTGAAGGTCTATCAAAAGCGCATTAGCAAGCAGTACGATTCCATCATGGTTAGCACCAAGGTGACCAGTGTTGAAGCGAAAGACGATGGTTTGTGGGTAACCTTCGACGGTCCAAATGCGCCTGAAGAGAATCCAAAGCGTTACGATCGAATTTTGTCATCTGTGGGGCGCTCGCCTAACGGTAAATGGTTGCAAGCGGATAAAGCAGGTGTCAACGTGGACGAACGTGGTTTTATTGCCGTTGATAATCAAATGCGAACCAATGTGTCTCACATACTGGCTATTGGTGATATCATTGGCCAGCCTATGTTGGCGCATAAAGCCGCTCATGAGGGCCATGTTGCGGCAGAAGTCGCGTCGGGTGAAAAACGCTATATGGATGCTAAATGCATTCCTAATGTGGCATACACCGACCCTGAAATTGCCTGGGTGGGACTAACTGAAACAGAAGCAAAAGCAAAAGGCATTGAATACGAAACAGCCAGTTTCCCTTGGATGGCCTCAGGTCGTGCGTTGGCTGTGGGTCGTAGTGAAGGGTTGACCAAAATATTGGTTGATAAAAAAGGTCATGTTTTAGGTGGTGCTGTGCTAGGTGTTAATGCTGGTGAGTTGATTGGTGAATTTGCTTTAGCAATTGAAATGGGCTGCCATGTTGAAGATTTGGGTTTGACTATTCATCCGCACCCAACGCTATCGGAATCCGTGATGCTGGCTGCTGAAATGATAGAAGGCACCATTACTGATCTGTATGTCCCTAAAAAGAAGAAATAAACGATTAAGTTTTAAAAAAAAACCACCGCATGCGGTGGTTTTTTTTGTCGATGTGTGAGCTCTCTAGCTAGCGCTGGCTAATACAATTTTTAAATTTTTATCTTCTATTTCGTATTGGCATTCCATGCTGTTGCTTTTCGGGATAATGATTTTTTTATCATATTTTAAGTTGAAGTCGCCTGCTGGTAGTTCTTCTTGTTTGTTGCAAGAATTGATAACAATAAAGGCCGGATGACTGCTCACTTTGGTAAGCCAAGTTGTCATCGTGTTCTTGCCACTTGTAATGACGTACTTGGTGAAGTCTGTGGTTTTTTTTTCTTGATAAGAAGCAGTCATGGAAGCTTGTTTGTCGATAAGGAATTTGCCAAAGTCTTCAGGCGACGGGCATTGGACATTCAGTAATTCGTAGGTATGCACTCTGACTTGAGCTTATGTAAAGATGGCTGGAACAAAGGCTATTAGCAATAGGCTGTGGCCTAAGTTGAACTTAAATTTCATAATATCACTCCTTTTTTTATTACACATAGTTAGTATGTGCGCAAATCAAATGAGTTTCAAATAACCGATATTCAAAGAATTGTGAGCTTGGATCTAGGTGCATAGTATGGGCACCAGTTTGCCTCTTGACTCTCCAGGTTCGATGTAATTTTACAATTAATTAAGTCGTGTTGGTTGAAACAACGGAGTCGGCATTTGGCATAGCATGATGGCCAATTTTGTTTTTCAATTTGCGTGAAATTTTTATTTTTAATTCTCAGATAATGACAGTGTGATTATTCTTCTCGAGCAATAGCGCTCGCCGATTGTGGTTGTTATAGTGTTTGAGAGAGTAAATGACAGGAGGTCAATGATGAGATCACAAAAAGGCAATATCACGGTGGATGTTTGGTGGCATTGGTATAACAACAATGGCTTACAAATTGAGAGTCAATGTTACTTTGGTCCTTTTGATTTATTTCGACTGGCATGGGAGCGAGTCAATGCGTCGTGTTTTGGGGATTGGTCATTAGAGCAAACTCACGAACCTGGTCATTGTGCTTCTCACGATGGTGTGCATCGAGAATTGCAGCCTCGTTGGCGCTGTGCTGGAGAGGACGTGTTTACGCTGAGTGGACCTGTGGATGAGCCCAACTGCGTATCACGCTATTTTTTTCAAGTGGACCGCTGTGATTTCTTACTGCATCCGTCTGATCCAAGTGAGGATGATGGCTTTCATGCGGTGTTAGTTTCACTGCTTGCCTTGTTTGTCTTAACGGCTGCTACTGTGGTGTTGTACCGAAAAGGGCATTGTGACGGTGTTATTGAGCGTTGGCACGTGAGTCGATGGCTTGATCGTTTGCCTGCCTTGTCAAACAAAGGAGGGCATGAACCAATAGAAATGACGACTGCGTCTTATCCTCATGCTCAGTTAGACAACAAATCCGGTGCATTGTATGGGGCGATTTAATTCATTTATTTATCAGGTTTACGTGTCTTAGGGAGGCGATTTTAAATAGCGCTTCTGGCAACGCACCAAACTTCAATGTGTTGAACACCGACTTTTTTTAGGCATCGAGCCAGCTCGTTCACGGTTGATCCAGTGGTAAACACGTCGTCAATAATGGCAACAGAATGGTATTGTATTTTACTGCAATGAAAAGCACCGCGTATGTTAGTTTTTCTTTTTTGGGCTGAACATTCGCTTTGTGGAACCGTGTTGACTTTTCGTATGGCTGTTTCTGTATCTAAGGGAATATTGGTTAGTTTATGCAGTTGATGCGCAATCAGTGTTGCTTGATTGAATCCTCTTTTTTTCCGGCGTTTGCGGTGTAATGGTGTCGGTATTAAGCAATCGACAGGCGTTCTGTTTTTTATTTTTTCGTGGATAAAGTGGGCTAATAGCGGGCTGTGAGTGGTGTGATGATGAAATTTAAATTGTTTGATCCATTTATCTATTGGTGTTTGATATAAAAGTGGTGCCAGTGCAAAATCAAAATACCAGTGATTTTGTGCGCACCTTCCGCAGAGAGTTTGCGAATCATCATTTAAAGGTGCATCGCACTGAAAGCATGATGTTCTTACCCAGGGTAGTTCCAACTCACAGCCATGGCATAAGTTAATAGCTCGTTTAGTTTTACTGAGGCAGCATAGGCAATATTGAGGGAAAAGTCTGTTGAATGTCCAGCGCATCGTATCTCCAGCAGTGTAAGTATGACTGTAGCTGTTTGTTAGGATGAAGCAATACCGTGATGAAGCAGATATGTTTATCTTTTCCTTAACTGAGCAACCTGTGTAGAACAATAAAGTCATTATATTGATTACAATTACTGCATCACCTTTTGCGCCACACTCGCACGAAGTGAAAACGCTATTACTTGACCTGCCAACATTGAGGTAATAATGCGGACGGTTGCGCCGCTGTTTATCATATTTTGGAATTCACCTTTGTCATGGTCTAATGCTAATTTGGTGGCCGCTACAATGTATTATGATTCAAATTAACGCGTTCTATATCTCATAGCTACGGATTGTCTCCCTTCTTTGTATCGCCATACTTTTCATTCAGATAATCATCAACTCGATGAGTATATAAATAATTTATTTTCATTTTCTTTAGTATTTTTTGTATTTCTTGTTCGCTCTTGTTCTGACTCCTTGCCTCTTCTACTTTTCTTATTCGTTCAGAGCGTGTTCCTTTATAAATACCATCGCACTCCTCGCATTTAACACTGAGTATCCCTTTCTTTTCTTTTAATATGCCTTTATCCTTATCAGATTGTGGTAAATACGTTATTAAAGTCTTAAACTCTTTTTCACAGGCTTTAAAACTATTCGCATCACTCCCCCGACTACGTTGTAGATAATAATCCTTCTTTTTTTTAACAAGATCTACATTCTTGATCTCGACAAATAGTCCAAAAATAGAGTTTATTTTCGGCAAATAGACATCACCTAAAACATTATCATAAGCTAAAATTTTTCCCGCCTCACTACTCAAATCAGGAAAATTACTAGGAAGTCCTTTAGACCAAGCCCACGAAGAGGTTTTATCCTCATCCCAACGGGTTGCTCTATCTTTATGAATGTAATAGACTCTAGTGGAATTTTCCTCTTCCGTTCCTGCTAACATATAACGAAACAATGTACAGTTCTTACTGCTTTCCACCCATTCTAAACCGATACACCTATCACCTTCATTGACTTGATTATCACATTTTTTCATACAATCATTTATGTTTTCTTCTTGAGAATATTCCTTATTACACGATTGAATCAACATATTATCTCTGTATTTTATTTTTTTTTCTTTACCTGCACTGAAACAGGCTGTCTTAACATAAGGATACCTTACTGAAGCATACCTATAAACCGTTGTATTCTCCAATTTAGAAAACTTTGAAGAGATGTCCGTATCACCGAGCATTCGCTGCATCGCTTCATCGCTATCACCAGCAAAAGAAACCGACACACCAGACAGTAGCAAACAACCAACCATTACTGTTTGAAAATACTTTAACATCATCTGCTCCTATGTTTCTGTAGGATCATGATCTACTCAACACCCACAAGTCTTAGCTGTTATAGTACATTTATCGGTTAAGTCAAATAGATAAATGCAATAACTACTTTGGTCTTCAATAAAGAGGGGGAGGAAGAAACTAAAAAAAGATATATCAATGGGTTACACCGATTTGTAAATGACACGGCTGCGGGCCTAACGGTGAGGGTCGTGATATCACTGTCATGACTGACTCTCATCTCATGTAAAGTGAAAATAGCGGTGTAAGCTCGGTGGAAATACACGTTTTATCGATAATTATCAGTACCAGCACGTAATGGCTTCTGCAAGTGGTTATGTGTTTGTAACATAGTGGCTTGGGAGATGAGGTTTTAAATAATTGAGCCGTGATAGAGTGCGAATATTGGGTAAATCGCTTGTGACTTTTTATGTTTCCTCAAGGGATTTTTGATTCTTTGCAGTAACTGAATTTGTGGGCATTCCCGCGGTTGAATATAAAATTCCAGATTTGATTACTGCATAAGCGATGCGATGGGTATTTTAACAGACAATCATTTTTCATATCCTGCTCATAGGGATGATGATTTGTATTATTTCCTACACGGATTTACGTTGATTGATTGCCCATAAGAGTGTATTGATAAGTTCGTTTTCCTCGATTTTTTAACAATGTGGTTTGCACGTTATTGCGATTATCATGATTGAATTAGCTGCATGGATACGTGTCTTTACTCTAGCTAAAATGTATAATTTTATACTTATTATATCGAGTGTAGCGTGTAATTTTTTTTTCGTGTAGCCTGTCGTTTGGTTTTTGAGAGGATTTTTGTTATGGTTAGTTTATTGTTGTCGATACTTGAGGAATTACTATGTCTTCAGAGCTTATTGATCCTAAAAGGCCTGGTGTTATTAATTTAACAATTATCCTAATTCTTTTTAAAGTTGTTCTTGCGCTTTTCTTTTTTTTAAGTCTCGTCCATATGCCTCATAAAGTGCACACAAAAAGACATGATTTGCAGCTGGAAATTTCACAGAAGAATGATGCGATTGCGCAGTTGAATAAAAAGATAATACTATGCGACAAGTCGACATCAAAAAAAACAGTATCTTCTAGTCACTGTACTGATGAACGTGCGCTGCTCAAAGTAAAAACATCCGAAGTTGCTGAAGATAAGAATGAGTTGGGTAAATTTAAGAATCAATATTATTCTGTAATTGTTTGGATACCTTGTTTAGTCGCTGCTTGTATGATACTAATCGGTAGGTACGTAGGATTAGCAAGTCTGATCGCATGTATTAATTGGTTTTTTATTGCTTTATCTGATTTAACTCTATTTACAAGGAAAGTTGGCTCTGGTATCTGGGTGGTGTTCTTACTCATTCTTCTTGTATTCTTGTTTCATGGGTATAGTTTGTACTTGGTACTCGATGAACCAGTACAAAAAAATAATGTACCACCCAGTGACGAATGAGGTATGGTCTATTTAATTTCTCATGTCATTCTTTTTTTAAGATTGATTCTATCGTTAAGAGTATAGAAAAATAAACAACCTATTTGACAAATAATATCGCTAAGGGCCGATGAAGAGAGTCGTGATAGGTTTTAGTTTAATAGGAAAAAACATTTTCGTGGATTAAAGAAGTTTACTATATCTATTTATTAAAAAAGTATCACAGAGACCAAAGCTGGTCTCTGTGACGATGTGGTTATACCCATTTCTTGTGACTTAAGAACCCGATATAAATTAAAGCTACGACTATACATGCAAATGCATAATTAACTGAGCCGGCATATATTTGATAAAAGCCTGCAGCAATTATTATCGAGCCAACGAGTGTGGCTAAAAACATGTGCTTGCTATCTTTACCAACCGAGCTGCTGTATACATGAAGCAGTATGAAGTAAAGACTTATGCATACGATCTCTACAAGAAACAAAGGCCAGCCTATGCCTGTTAAGCTCCCGAAGGTCCTAAATCCAAGAGGGAGCAGTATAGTTGATGCCCCAGTTATAAATATCGCCAGTAAAGGTAGGTATGTCGCTAAAAGTTGATTAGAAAAATAATTATTTCTTGTTTTCCAAAGGATATAGGCAATAATGCCTGCAGCAATCAAGGCTGCGCCAGTTACCATTAATGGTATAAATGATGATCCAAAACCCATAATAATACCTCCGGGTAATCTCCCCTTGTTTTTGGTGCAGATAATATAGGCCAAAGTAATTTTTTTGCCATTTTTTTTATTGTTTTTTTATTACTTAAAATCAGTAAGATAAGGTTTTTCGATTAATATGCTTCACGCTGTTAGGCTTCCTTACTGGATTGGAGAGCGTTGTAAAAAATTGTTTATAAAAGTCTGTTCATGAAAAAGAACATCACAGAGACCAAAGCTGGTCTCTGTGACGATGTGGTTATACCCATTTCTTGTGACTTATGAACCAGAGATAAATAAAAGCTACGACAATCGCTCCAACTACAGGAGCAGGAGATGCCCCAGCATAGACGGTGAAATATTCCCCCACAGCCACTATTGCTGCACCGACGAGTGTGGCAAGAAATAGAGGGCCGATTTCTTTTTTAGCTGCTTTACTATAAAAATATAGTAAGGCGAAGTACATAGTGGCGTATGAAAATTCCCACCAGCCTATTCCGTCAAATGGGATCAACAGAGCGCTAGATCCCAAGCAAAATATCGCGAATAGCGGAAGGTACTTTGTTAAAATTTGGCTAAAAAAACCAGTATCTTTTGTTGTCATAATAATCTCCTGTTGTTTTTGGTGCGGATAATATAGACCAAAATAATTTTTTTGCCACTTTTTTTTATTATTTTTTCAATTTTACTGCTAACTTATTGTAATACCTGTGTTATTTTTTTTTCTGTGCTTGTCCTGCTGCTATAAATGATTGACTACTGGGTTGTGCTATTATGGAGTAACTAGGTGCTTGTCCACACAGGGAGTCTGGTTTAGAATGGGATAAGTTAATTAATGAGAATGGGTTATGTCGACAATTGATCCGATTGCATTTAAGCGTATACAACGCCGTAGTCAAGTGACATTTAAGCGGGCTAACTTCGCGTATTTACGATGCCAGAAGCAACTTTTTTCGCGTCTCAAAGCTATGCGAGTGAATCAGAGCGTGGTCACCGTGTGCGGAGTCAGAGACGCTGAAGCGGAAGATCAGCTTGAGCAACTGCTCCCTGAGACTAAGCTGGAATTTATTCTGGATGAAGCAGGCTTAGAACAGCTCGAATCAAGCTCGTGTCAGGTGATAGTGATCAATCTTATTTTCAGCGTGAGTGATATTGAAACTATTTTTTCGTTAGCACTATCTAAATTGACGGTGGGTGGTGTGCTTGTGTTTGCCTTATTGGGCCCCTTAACATTGCAAGAATTAAAACAAGCCATAGGCAAGCCGCACCAACAACACGTGTGTGCTTTTTATGATATGCATGATATAGGTGATAGCCTGGTTCGTGTGGGCTTTGATGCTCCGGTGATGGAGAATACTCCGTGGACTGTCCGTTACAATCATTTAGATCGCTTGGTTGAAGATTTACGTGATTCCGGGTGTTCCAACCCATTGCAATCGCGTCCACGACATTTGTTGACAGCAAATTGGTGGTCGCGCATCATGGATCGATACCCAGTAGATGATTCGGGGAAATACCACGTGACTCTCGATTTTGTCTATGGGCACGCATGGAAGGTTGCGCCTAAGCAAACTATCCGTCATGATGAAGTGCAGATACCCATTGACACGATACAGCGGAGGTGAATGCGAATGGCAAAATTGCCTGATGATGAGTGGCGGGAAAAATTAGATCCCGATGTTTATTATGTGACTCGAGAGAAAGGAACGGAAAAGCCGTTTTCTGGCAAGTATAATGATTTTGATGAAGAAGGTTCTTATCAGTGCGCTTGCTGCGGGCAATCGTTGTTTGTGTCGGAAACAAAATTTAATTCTGGCTGTGGTTGGCCGAGCTTCGATCGCAGTATGGATCAAGCGGTGAATCAAATCGCAGATCACTCGCATGGGATGATGCGTATTGAGGTGGTTTGCCAACGATGTGACGCGCATTTGGGTCACGTGTTTGATGATGGTCCCACTGAGACCGGTCAGCGCTATTGCATCAATTCATTGGCGCTGGAATTCGTTGCTAAAGAAGATGGTTTGGTGGAAAAAGATAACATCACAGCGCCGATAGAACAACCCGCTGACAGTGACGAGCTTGCTCTGAGCACTCAATCGGAGATGGTGTCTGTTACTGATCCGAAAAGCGATAATCAGCCTGCTGTAGCATCAACAGTCACTGAATCCGCTCAACATAGTGTCACGGATTTCACTTGCAATGATATCCATGGAAAGGTCACGCCCTTGTCTTTATTTAAGGGTAAAGTACTGTTGATTGTTAACGTGGCATCACAGTGTGGTTTTACCTCTCAGTACAAAGAACTGGAATCATTGTATCGCCGGTATCAAAGTCAAGGTTTTGTCGTACTTGGTTTTCCGTGCAATCAGTTTGGGCATCAGGAACCAGGAGAAGAAGCGGCGATTCTGTCTTTCTGTCAACAGCATTTTAAGGTAACGTTTCCTTTGTTTGAAAAAGTGGATGTGAATGGTCGTCATGCGCATCCTTTATTTGAGTTTTTAAAATCGGCTAAGCCCGGTATTCTGGGGACAAAAAATATTAAATGGAATTTTACTAAATTTTTGGTGAACAGGCATGGTCGGGTGGTGGCGCGTTATGGTTCAAAAACCAAGCCGAGCGCATTGGTAACTGACCTCGAAGCGTGTTTGACTGAATCATTAAAAACTGAATGAGATAACTGTTCGCATGAAGGTGCTTTATTATGAAAAATAACAGTTTTTTTTCTACTGCTAAGGAAGAATCGAACGTGTGTTTAAACACTTTGCTCGATGAAACCGACTGGTATGATGAAAAACGTTTTGAGGTACTATACCAGTTGAATTTGGCTAAGTTTTCGCAAAACCATCATCTTAAAGAGGCGCTTTCGAGTACAGTTGACCGTGATATCATCGCACTTTCAACTAAGCTCCCCTGGTATACCATTGCATACGATACTAAAAAAGGCTCTTATGGGGGGAATCGACTGGGAAAAATGATGATGCAGGTGCGAAATGAGATTAAAAACTGCGAGATTTCAGCAAAAAATAAAGCGCACAAGCAAATAGATCATATTGGCGTTGAATACACGGCATTTAACCCTGGGAAAGATGCGAGTCACTTGACGGATGACAATTTAAAATTACTGCATCGGTATGGCGTAGATAACCAGTGGGAAGAGAGAAAGGTTGTTATTTTTCCACAGTCGAATGACTGGCTTTCCAATCGTTATGTTTGCAATTTCGAGGTGGATAAAGAAGAATACGATTCGACTGAAAAAGCGTTTCAGATTGCCAAGGTTGATTATGCGATTGAACAACAAAGTGAGCTTCAGCTAAATGAAAAAGAGATCGCTGCACTTGCGGCCACAAAAAAAACGATGCAGTCCATGAGTTCAGGAGATCGTATCAAGGATATCATCGATCAAGCCAAGAAGAATCAATTTCGGTCACTGGAGCAACGACGAGAACAACAATCGCCTAAACCTAAATAGACAATAACGTAATTTATCATCGGTACACTTACGCTCTTTACTCGTCTGTGAGACCGTGAATTAAACAGCGGGCTGGGTTTCGCTGGCGGTATGTAATGTGATGTTGAGTTGCTGGCAGCGTTCTTCCACTTTGTTTATCATGCCTTGGGAATCCAAATGACAACGTGAAAGCATGCTATCTCGAGATTGGTGTTGAATGAATTGATCCACGATCCCCAGCTGCAGTACCGGATTTCTAAACTCGGTGTGTTGCAAGTATTCAATCACGGCAGAGCCAGCGCCGCCCATGATCGCGTTGTCTTCCACGGTGACTAATAAATCGTGCTGTTTGGCCGCTTGGCAAATCAGCTCTTCATCAATGGGTTTCACAAATCGCATGTTGATGACGGTGGCATTTAATTGAGTCGCTGCTTGCATGGCGGTTGCAGTTAGTGTGCCAAAGCATAAAAACGCGACGGATTTACCGTGACGGCAATACACGCCTTTGCCGATGGGTAAGGCTTGCATGTTTTGTTCAATAGCTTTGCCACTGCCTTTACCGCGGGGATAACGCACGGCAGCCGGGCCGGAATAGGTATGTGCTGTATACAGCATTTGTCGGCATTCGTTTTCATCGGCAGGCGCCATGACCACCATATTAGGTATGCAGCGCAAGTAACTGAGGTCAAAGCTGCCAGCATGAGTCGGGCCGTCAGGACCAACCAAGCCGGCGCGATCAATTGCAAAGGTGACATCCAAATTTTGAATCGCCACGTCATGGATGAGTTGGTCGTAAGCACGTTGTAAAAAAGTGGAGTAAATGGCGACCACGGGTTTGGTGTTTTCGCATGCCATACCAGCAGCCAGTGTAACAGCGTGTTGTTCGGCAATACCAACATCAAAGTACCGATCAGGGTAACGTTTACTAAATTCAACTAGGTCAGAACCTTCTCGCATCGCAGGCGTGATGGCAACTAAGCGGCTATCTTGCTCAGCCATGTCGCAACACCATTGACCGAAAATATTGGAGAAAGTGGGTGATGGGGTGGTTGCTACTTTTTCTTGGTGACAGCTGATTGCTTGGTCTGCATCGTAAAAGCCGGGTTTGACTGCGTGGTATTTGATGGGGTCTTGCTCTGCGGGCGCGTAGCCTTTACCTTTCACGGTATTGATATGCAGTATTTTAGGACCTTCAATGGTGTTGGATTGTTGCAGTGCCTTGATGAGTTTCGTCGTGTCATGACCATCGACCGGACCTAGGTAGGTGAAGCCCAGTTCTTCAAACAACGTACCCGGGGGGATTAACATGCCTTTCATGTGTGTTTCAGTGCGCTTTACCACTCGAGACATGATTTTAGGCAGTTTTGAAAGCACTTTTTTACTTTTGTTACGAATCCCTTGATAAAAACGACCAGATAACATTCGAGCAAAGTACTGTGTCATCGCGCCGACGTTTTCAGAAATCGACATTTCATTGTCATTGAGAATAATCAGAAAATTGGGATCTATACCGCCGGCGTGATTGATTGCTTCCAAGGCCATTCCGCCGGTGAGTCCGCCATCACCAATGACACTGACGACGCGATGGTTTGATTTGTTTAACTCCAAACCTAATTTCATTCCCAATCCAGCGCTAATCGAGGTGCTGGAATGACCAACGCCGAAGGTGTCGTATTCGCTTTCTTCGCGTTTAGG
>CACHNP010000040.1 GCA_902581285.1 uncultured Gammaproteobacteria bacterium
GCTTTCCAGGCGTGCCCTTTCGACCGCTCAGGCACCTCTCCTTTTTTAGAAGGCTAAGAGTAAACTAGAATTGGTCTTACTGCAACAGGTATGTTTGAATATTAAACCACTGAATTCCACTGAGATCTGGCTCTATGCCCATGAATGATAGTGTTTTTTTTATTTCGTTTGCGTCGTTCTTGGGAAAAAGCTTGATTCCGCATCAATTTTAAGATTAAATCTAGAACAGTTTTTAAATCATGAGGGAGGGAAGTTGTGGCTGAAACAGTTGATGATCTGACGATCAATTATGAAGAAGACGGTATCTTAACAACAAAAGAGTTAGACAAGAAGATATTAACCAAGGGTGCTTGGAGTACGATAATCTATCGCTATTGTGTGTGGGATTACAAGGAAGAAAAATACGGTCCAGATCGGTACACTATTCGTCGTTACCAAAAACGTAATGGTTATTATCAGGCGAAGTCAAAATTCAATGTATCAAGCAAAGATCAAGCCAGCAAGGTAATTGAAGCGTTGCAAGAGTGGGTTGCTTTAGAGGAATGCCCAGAGGAAAAGGCCCAAGGGTCAGAGGTGAAAGCCCCTGAAGATAAAGTTTAGCAAACAATTTACTGAGCGTTTTTCTCTTTTAATTGTTCTCGCATTTTTGCTTTTATCATGTCAATCGCGATACGGTTTTCACCGCCACGTGGGACGATAATATCAGCATAGCGTTTGCTGGGCTCGATGAACTGAAAGTACATTGGTCTAACCGTGCGATGATATTGCTCCATCACGGAGTCTAACGTTCTTGCTCGCTCCATAATGTCTCGTCGCAAACGCCGAAGTAAGCACACATCCAGAGCGGTATCCATGAATATTTTGATGTCCATTACATCGCGGAGCGCTTGTTCAACAAAAAGAAGGATGCCTTCAAGGACAATAATGCGATGCTTGCCAACAGTGCGTGTTTCTTGTTTCCGGCTGTGATTTTTGTGGTCATAAATTGGGACTTCTATTTCTCTACCTTGTTGTAAGTCGATGAGGTGTTGTCGTAATAGCGCATGATCGAGTGCTTCCGGGTGATCAAAGTTAACTTGAGCGCGTTCTTCGATGGAAAGGCCGGCTAGGTCTTTGTAATAGGAATCCTCTGAGATAACGGTGACATCGCTACTGCCCATTTCATTGACGATGGTGTTGGCGAGTAGGCTTTTTCCTGATGCAGATGGACCCGAAATTCCAATGATGATGGTGCTATTATTCATAGTTATGTTTGTTTCCTCTTCAATAGTAAATAGATTGCTCCACTGCCACCATCTTGATCTTTTGCACTGCAAAAGGCGGAGACCCGGTTGTCATTCTCGAGCCAGTGGATGGTCGCATTTTTTAGTTTTGGTCGGTTTAAATCAGATTGATAGCCCTTGCCATGGATTAGCAAGACCATTTGTTCGCGCTCCGCTGATTGCGTTGTAGCAAGAAAGCGGTCCAGCTCGTATGCGGCTTCCGCTACTGTCATTCCATGCATGTCCATTGTTCGCTTGATCTTACCTTTACTTTGTTTCAAAAACCGATTCAAATGGCCGATTGCGCCGAATTCTACCTTATCACGCCCATTATGCCAATGAGTTACTGTAAAATCTTCATTGAAATGACTATAATTAAATTTTTCTTGGGTGGCAGAGGTCTCTGTATCGGGGCAGTGGTCGTGGGAGGGGATTTCATCTACGGCTTTTTTAAATAAATCCAGCTCTTCCTGGCTTATTTTACGTTTGCTCATGTTTTAGCCTCCTTGGATTGTATTATATTGTCCATTTTACAATCAATCAAGTGTGGTTCTAGGATATACTTTGGCCTTTCTTATATACTGCTTATTAACTGGCAAGATTGTTTTTTTATAGAAGGTGATGATAATGAGGGCGAAAATTTTTGGTTGTATTCTGATGATACTCGGAACCTCAATCGGTGCAGGTATGCTGGCATTGCCAGTCGTCAGTGCGGCACAGCCTTTTTATGTGACTGTTATCATGCTGATTGCCACTTGGTTTTTGATGACACTAGCGGCGTTTAGTTTGCTGGAAGTCAATCTTTGGTTTCCATCTGGCGGGAATTTGGTATCAATGGCCAAACAAACATTGGGTTTGTTGGGGCAGGCGTTGATGTGGGTTGTGTATTTGCTTCTATTGTATTGTTTGATTTGTTCTTATTTGTCTGCGGCAGGGGATGTTATCACCAATTTAATCAGAGAGGTATATACTTCAGCGCCATTGTGGTTTGGTGATATCATTGCATTGCTGCTTTTGGGGGCGGTTGTGGCCGTTGGAATTGGTGCTGTTGATTGGGTGAATCGCGTATTGATGAGTTTGAAACTGGGTTTGTACGTGTTTGTGATTTTACTCATTCTGCCTAAAGTGCACCACGCTAATTTACTGGTTCAACACTCTCAATGGCATGGTTCGGTTTTATTAACCATAGTGACGGCGTTCGGTTTTGCGATAATTGTGCCAAGCATACGCGCTTACTTGGATAGCGATGTCGGCAAATTGAAAAAAGTACTTGGGCTCGGTAGTATCATACCTTTGGTGGTTTACCTGTTCTGGATTATTGCAGTGCAGGGCTCACTAAGTCGTCAGGCGCTTTTGCCATTGTTGCACTCATCTCAAGCAAATAGTTTGCTCATAGCTCAATTGCAGTCGGTGTTCCATTTGACGCTGATTTCTTTGCCTTTGCAGGTTTTTGTCACCGTTTGTGTTTTTACATCGTTCTTGGGTGTGTCAATCTGCTTGGTGGATTTTATTGCAGATGGTATGAGTTTGAGAAAGCGTGGGACTGATGGGGTCGTTGTTTTTAGTGTAGCTTACTTACCGCCATTGCTGATTGTTTTACTATCGCCAAAGCTGTTTTATTCTGCATTGCAATACGCCGGGTTATGTTGTGTGGCATTGTTGGTCATGATGCCTTTACTAATGTTGTATGTAGGTCGATATTGCCAGCATCGAGAAGGTGCAAGGCTTGTGCCGGGTGAGCGACACTTCTTGTTGGGCGCTATCGTTATGTGCTTTCTTATAATGGCATATTTTGTCTATTTGCTTATTTCATCGTAATTTCTTCAGTCTGATTTGATGGGGATTATTTTTTTAAGTTAAATCTGTTATGATTATTGATAGGTGATTCTCTTAGCTTTAAAGGAGTGCGAATGGATACGTATTTTTTTGCCAAATTATTTGGTTCATTTTCATTGGTTGTTTGCTTGGGTCGTTTATTCAATCTCGACCACATGAAATCAGTTGTTAAAGAAGTTCAGCATTCGGCCATTGGTCGAGGTATTATGGGATGGGTTCCGTTGTTTTTTGGTTTATTCATTCTTGTTGGCAACAGTGATGCATGGCAGCATGACTGGAACCGTTGGACAGCTATTCTGCTGGTTTACGCGCTTATGTTAACTGCTCTTGGCGTTTTTCGTCTGTGGTTCGTCAAACCGTGGGTGATGGTGTTCAATCGCTACGCAGACTTCATACCAGTTCTCAATTGTCTTTTTGGTATGATTTTTGGTTTGTTACTTCTGTATGTCGGTTTTATTGTGCCGTTGCATAGTTAATTAACAATTAAAAAAAATATTATTTGTTTCAACTTGGCTCTTTGTATTCATTCGCGCTATTGATGGTTTGCAACATATTTTAATGCATAAAAAACAATCATCTGGACGCTCAATCCAGGTGGTTACGTTGCAGGATACGCATCATTATTATGTTGTCCTTTGTGCCCGCTTTTTTTTACTTGGAATGTAAAAAAAATTGATTTATAATCCGCGCATATGTGTGTAATAATCGAACCAAAAAATAAGGTCTTTTGAAATATGTGCTTCAAAGTTTTTGTCTCTCGTTTTTGTCACTTTATGAAGAAAACAACTAAGCAAAAAAGCTTTCGTTTTATTGCGTTTCCGCTGGCACTTGTTTCTACAGTGCTGTTGTCAAGCTGTCATGCCTCTCACGGTGCCTTAGATCCAAAAGGACTGATAGCGAAGCAAGAAAGGACGTTAATGATGGACTCAGTCGCGCTCATGCTGATTGTGGTCATACCTGTCATCATCATGAGTTTCGCTTTCGCCTTTCGATATCGCAAAACACATGACAACCAATCAAAATACAGGCCCGAGTGGGCGCACAACAATCTCCTCGAGTTGTTTTGGTGGGGTATACCTTTCGCAATTATTCTTGTGTTAGGGATAATGACGTGGAAATACAGTCACAAGCTCGATCCTTATCGTAAACTTGATGTGCCCGGTAAGCCGATGGTCATAGAGGCGGTTGCCTTGCGATGGAAATGGCTGTTTATTTATCCAGATAAAAATATTGCCACGATTAATTATGTGGATGTGCCAGTCAATAAACCTTTCGAATTCCATATCACCTCTGATGCTCCGATGAGCGCTCTTTTCATTCCTCAGCTTGGTAGCCAGATATACGCAATGGCCGGTATGAGAACCAGGCTAAATCTAATCTCGAGCCACATAGGTGTGTACGATGGTCTGGATACTCAGTATAACGGAAAAGGTTTTTCCAGTATGCACTTTAAAGTGCATGTCACAAGTCAAAAAGCATTTGATCAGTGGGTTAAGCATGTGAAAGTGTCAAAAACAAGCAAGGCGCTGACGGTGTCAGAGTACGCAAAACTATGGCAGCCCCATGTTCAGAAAGACAAATGGAACCACGATATTCCGGACAAGCCTTTATTTTTTAACAAGGTTACACCGAATTTGTTCAAAAGAATCATGTGGCAATACACAAAGCCGAATATGAAATTACATTCAGCTTGATTGATAATAAATAAAAGTAAGATTTTAACCATTTAATTTTAATACAAGGACTAAAACATGCTGGAAAAACTATTGTTTGGTAAGCTATCGCTCAAAGCAATACCTTTCGATGATCCTATCACGCTCTATTTCGCAGGTGGAGTACTCAGCTTAGGTGCGCTAACTGTTTTATTCGTGCTCACTTATTACAAGAAGTGGGGTTACTTGTGGAAGGAATGGATTTGTACAGTGGATCACAAGAAAATCGGTATCATGTACATTATTCTTGCGCTGGTCATGATTACTCGTGGTATCATTCAGGCTGTTATGATGCGGCTGCAACAGGCAGTAGCACTGGGGCACAGCATGGGGTTTCTTTCTCCTGCTCACTATAACCAGTTTTTTTCTGAGCACGGCACATTAATGATCTTCTTCGTCGCTATGCCTTTGGTGTTTGGGATTATCAATGTTGCTCTTCCATTGCAAATCGGAGCGCGTGATGTGGCGTACCCATACTTAAATTCGCTAAGTTTTTGGTTGACCTTCGTCGGAGCTATGTTGCTAATGGTGTCATTACTTATCGGTAGTTTCTCTACTGCTGGGTGGCTGGCATACCCACCTTATTCTGAGCTAGCATACAGCCCTGGGGTTGGAGTAGATTATTACATATGGGCATTGCAGATATCGGGTGTCGGTAGTTTGCTTTCCGGTATCAATTTTATTGCTACTATTTTTAAAATGCGTTGTCCTGGCATGACGCTGATGAAGATGCCTGTATTCGCATGGTCTTCTCTCTGCGCCATGATTTTAGTGGCTTTAGCGTTTCCAATTTTAACCGTAACACTTGCTTTGCTAAGTTTCGATAGATTGCTCGATATGCACTTTTTCACACAAGGTGCTGGTGGTAACATAATGATGTACATTAATATGATCTGGGCATGGGGTCACCCGGAAGTTTATATTTTAATTTTGCCTGCCTTCGGCGTCTTTTCAGAGGTTGTCGCAGTCTTTTCCAGAAAAAAACTATTTGGTTATTTCACCATGGTTGTGGCGATGGTTGTGATTGCTTTTCTCTCTTTTATCGTCTGGTTGCATCACTTTTTTACCATGGGGGCCGGGGGCGATGTCAATGCATTCTTTGGAATAATGACCATGATTATTGCAATACCGACAGGTGTGAAAGTATTCAACTGGTTGTTTACTATGTACCGGGGGCGAATTGTTTTTACCACCCCGATGCTGTGGGTTATGGCGTTTTTCACGACGTTTGCAATTGGTGGTATGACTGGCGTCTTAATGGCCGTGCCTCCAGTTGACTTTTTGACACACAATAGTTTGTTCTTAGTGGCTCACTTTCATAACGTTATTATTGGTGGGGTGCTCTTTGGCTTTTTTGCAGGTATCTCATACTGGTTTCCAAAAATCTTCGGTTTTCGTCTGGATGAAAAGAGAGGAAAATTTGCTTTCGGTTTTTGGGTGACTGGCTTTTATTTGGCTTTCATGCCACTTTACGTGCTTGGTTTGATGGGGGCGATGAGACGTTCACAACACTTTGATGTTATGGCCTACAAACCTTATTTATATGTTGCATTTGTTGGTGCTATGCTGATTCTTATAGGCTTCTTCTGTCAAATATGGCAACTGGTTTATTCGATCAGACATAGGGAAAAATTACGTGACAAAACTGGAGACCCGTGGGATGGTCGCACGCTTGAGTGGTCTGTGGCATCTCCAGCTCCATTTTATAATTTTGCTCACACGCCTGAAGTATCTCAAATCGATGACTACTGGTACAAAAAACAAGAAGCCATAAAAAAAGGTTTATCTCATCGTGATCAGAACTTAAAGTATAATGACATTCACATGCCTAAAGATACGCCTATTGGTTTTATAATAGCCATGTTTGGTGGTGTGTGTGTGTTCTCTCTGATCTGGCACATGGTTATTCCAGGCGTATTTGGCTTTTTGGGTATCGTCGGAGCTGTAATCGTTAGAGCGTTTAACCGCGACGTCGATTACTATGTCCCCGCAAAGCAAGTCCATGATATTGAAATGAAACACCTAAAGGAGGCAAGCTCATGACATCAGAGGCTCATTCAGCTGATCATCACCATCATCAGATGGAAGCAGACAGCACAGATGTTTTTGGTTTTTGGCTGTACATTATGACGGACTGTATCCTGTTTGCTGCTCTTTTTGCTGCTTTTCTGGTTTTACATAAACCGGGTGCGTATGGCCCCTCATTCAAGGACTACATCGAGCTGCCTTATGTGCTGAAAGAAACATTTTTTCTTTTGGGAAGTAACTTTACTTTCGGTCTGGCAATTCTAGCAATGTATAAGAATAAACATAATTTGCTAAAAGTACTGTTGGGCGTCACCTTCCTGCTTGGTGCCGGCTTTGTTGCAATGGAAATCAATGAGTTCGTTCACTTGATCCATCAAGGTTATTCGCCTACGGTTAGTGGTTCTGCATCGGCTTTCTTTGTGCTTGTTGGGACACACGGTTTTCATGTGAGCATGGGTTTACTTTGGATACTGGTCATGATTATTCAAATAAGCTATTTCAAAATCACGCCTGCGGTAAAGAGACGGATGACATATTTGGGTCTTTTCTGGAATTTCCTTGATATCGTATGGATATTTCTTTTCACTATAGTTTATTTACTGGGGGTTCTTCAATGAGTACAGATAACATACACCACGAACCTGAGTACGGAACGGGTAAAAAAACACTTTCAGTTTATGTCATTGGACTTATTTTGTGTCTCATTTTAACACTGATTCCATTTGAAATGACAGAGCACTATAAGAACTTAACTCAAACCACGATTACTTCGAGTGAGCTGTTATCTCACAGAAAACTCCTCTTTTTTGTGCTTTTCTCTTGTGCGATTTTGCAGTTTTTTGTTCAGGTTGTTTGTTTTCTGCGATTAAGTTCGAAAACAGATCAAGGCAAGACTAACATCTATAGTTTTGTGTTTTCCATTATCGTTTTGATAGTTATTGTTGGCGGATCTTTATGGATCATGCACAGCTTGAACTATAACATGATGCACTAATATCGTGTTTTGGGCTTTTAAGAGGTTGTACGAATGGGTGAGGTTGTAGGTTTAGAAAAAAAGTCGGTATTCAGTCCACTGAAAGATTATATTGAGCTTTGCAAACCCAGAGTTGTTATGTTGATGATACTCACCAGTTTTGTCGGCATGTGTTTGGCTTCACCATCATTACCTAGTATCAAAATCGTTATTTTAGCTAACATGGGTATAGGCTTATGTGCGGCTTCTGCTGCAGCTATCAATCACTTGGCAGATCATCGGATCGATAGGTTGATGGACAGAACACGAAAGCGCCCGGTTGTATCAGGGAAGGTCTCTTTTCACGAAGCCTTGTTTCTAGCCGTTATTTTAGGCTTTGCTGGTATACTTACCTTGCTCTTTATTAACAGCCTAACAGCGCTATTAACTTTTTGCTCCATGATCGGTTACGCCGGGGTCTACACGTTTTATTTGAAGCACAACACCTCACAAAATATTGTGATAGGTGGTCTTGCTGGGGCGGCTCCTCCTTTACTTGGCTGGGTTGCTGTTACAGGTTCGATTGATGTTTTGCCGCTTACCCTGGTTGCTATCATCTTTCTGTGGACTCCCCCTCATTTTTGGGCTCTGGCAATCGACCGTATTGACGACTATCGAAATGCTGGTGTGCCGATGCTGCCTATTACACATGGAATTAAGCACACAAAAAAATCCATGGTGTTATATACCTTGCTGCTGTTTATGGTTTGTTTGCTTCCTATTATATTGCATCAAGCTTATTTTATTTATTTGTTAGGCACAGTGATGCTGAATCTGTGGTTTCTCCATGGGGTCGTTTCATTTTATTTGGATAAGAATCATAAACATGGTTTGCGAGTATTTAAACAATCTATTATTTATTTAATGATGCTATTTGTTGTTTTTCTTGTTGATCATTACATTCCAATTAATTGTCTTTGATTTCAGGAGAAAACCGTGTCGTCTCCAATTCGCTCATGTCTGAATTTATCCTCTGTACAATCGGCTTTGCAATCTATTTCTGAGTTGTTTTTAGTCTCTGACTTGCACTTTGGTCATGGCTCAGATAATGCTTGGGATGAGGCTGTCTATTTGGTTTTGACTCTTTTGGATTTGCCATTGGATAGCGATAAATCCGTGTTGCCCAATGAAATAAGCTCAAGTGAAGCTGAGCTTATATCCCAGGCTGTTACCTTGCGTGTGGATGAAAAAGTTCCGTTACCATACATACTTCATCAGGCATGGTTTATGGGGATGTCGTTTTACGTCGACAAGAGGGTATTGATTCCTCGTTCGCCTTTCGCTGAAATAATACAGGCAGAATTTCGACCTTGGGTAACAAACCAGGTAAATCGCATTTGTGAAATTGGTGCTGGTTCTGCGTGTATGAGTATTGCTGCTGCTAAAATTTTTCCTCATGCACAGATAGACGCATGTGATATCAGTCCTGACGCCTTGGTTGTCGCAAAAAAAAATATCCAAGCTCATGGTGTGGGTGATCATGTTAAGCCACTACAATCTGATGTCTACTCAAATCTTTCCACTAGATACGATGTCATTATGTCTAATCCGCCGTACGTGGGAAGGGTTGAAATGAGCACGTTGCCAGATGAGTATCGCCATGAGCCCGTATTAGCACTTGAGGCTGACAATGATGGTATGGCTATTGTGGATAGTATACTTCGTGGTGCTGAACGCCACTTGTCAGAGCAGGGTGTTTTATTTGTTGAAGTTGGTAACACCATGGACCTTGTCGAGAGTGCGTACCCGTCTTTGTCGAAAATATGGTTGGAATTAGAATATGGTGGTCATGGTATTTTTATGGTGACTAAGCAGGATTTACAAAGTTTAGGAGGAAATAGTGAGCGATAAATTGTATAACGTTGCAATTGTTGGGGCAACCGGTGTTGTGGGAGAAGTTTTGCTGGGACTGCTGAAAGACCGTGATTTTCCGCTGGGTGATATTCATGTTTTAGCCAGCGAAGAATCGGCTGGGAAAAAATTACTATTTGGTAACAAGAGTATAATGGTGTTGGATGTCGCCTCGTTTAATTTTGATAATGTTGATTTTGCTTTTTTTACCGCAGGCGCAACGGTATCCAAACAATATGTTCCCATTGCGGTTAAAGCGGGTTGCATGGTGATCGATAATACCTCTGCTTTTCGTATGGAAGATGATGTTCCTTTGATTGTGCCAGAAATTAACGCGGGTCTACTGGCTAAATTGCCTGAACGTCGTATCATATCGAATCCAAATTGCTCAACTATCCAGATGTCAATTGCCTTGTATCCACTCATCGAGGAGTATGGCGTTAGTAAAGTCACTGTTACAACTTATCAATCCGTTTCTGGTGCAGGAAGAAAAGCCATTGAAGAGCTGGCTCGCCAAACTGCAACACTCATGAACGGTCAAGAAGTGGAAGTTTCTTCTTTACCCAGGCAGATTGCATTTAATGTCATACCTCAGATTGGTGATTTCGCTGAGAATGGTTATACGTACGAAGAAATTAAAATGGTGAAGGAGACGCAAAAAATATTCAATCAGCCAGATCTTCAAGTCAATCCCACAGCAGTTAGAGTGCCAGTTTTTTATGGGCACAGTGAAGCTTTGCACGTACAATTACATCAGCCAGTTGATTTAGGGCACGTTGAAGGGTTACTGAAAGAGGCTGTTGGGCTAACTTATTGCGATGAAGATTATCCAATGCCGACCACGCATGCGGCTCAACATGATGGTGTCTTTGTTGGGCGTTTGCGCCGTGATCTGCATGATGCTTGTGCGTTAAATCTGTGGGTTGTGAGTGATAATGTGCGAAAAGGGGCGGCGCTCAATGCAGTTCAGATCGCTGAATTGCTTGTTAATCGAGACAGGGTGTTACACTAAATGAAAAAAATGCACATTGTTCTTGGTGTAACAGGGGGTGTGGCGGCATATAAAAGTGCGAACTTGGCCAGATTGCTTGTTAAGCAAGGGCATGATGTTCAGGTGGTCATGACTGCGGGCGCGAAACGCTTTATTCAGCCTCTCACCTTCCAGGCACTAACTGGTAGGCGTGTTAGAGACAGTCTATGGGACGAAAGTGCTGAAGCCTCAATGGGGCACATTGAGCTGGCTCGTTGGGCTGATGTCATTTTAATTGCGCCAGCAACAGCCCAGTTTTTAGCTAGTTTAGCTAATGGTTTTGCTCAGGATCTTTTGTCTACACTCTGCTTAGCGTCTCAAGCAAGACTCATTGTTGCTCCTGCGATGAACGAAAAAATGTGGTCGTCAGCGCCGGTATCTCAAAATGTTGAGCTATTGCTTGAGCGAGGTGTTTTTTTTCTTGGGCCAGATAGTGGTCCTCAAGCTTGTGGAGACAATGGTTGCGGGAGGATGTTGGAGCCTTCCCATATTGCAGAACACTTTATGACAGATGCTCGACCGCTAAATGGTGTTCGTATTTTAATTACGGCTGGGCCTACTCGTGAATTTTTAGACCCGATTCGCTTCATGTCGAATCGTTCTTCGGGGCAAATGGGGTTTTCTCTTGCGTCAGCTGCGATTGCCTTGGGCGCTGAGGTGACTTTGATTTCTGGTCCGGTTAAACTACCAACACCCATCAATGTTAATAGGGTGGATGTTGTTTCAGCGGTAGAAATGCATCACGCTGTGCATGAATGCGTTGAGGATCATGATTGGTTTATTTCTACCGCAGCAGTTGCTGATTACTCATGCACTGATATTTCGAAGGAGAAGATTAAAAAAAGTTCAGCCAGCTTAAAGCTAGAATTGGTTGCAAACCCAGATATTCTATTAAGTGTTGCTGCTCTAAATGCTCGACCCCTTCTTATTGGCTTTGCTGCAGAAACAGAATCATTATTAACTAGAGCGGAAGTGAAGCGAAAGCGCAAGCAGTGTGAGTTTATGATAGCCAATGATGTTGGGTCAGGTAAAGTTATGGGGCAGCAAACCTCTAAGGCATCACTGCTGTCATCTCGTGGGGTTAAGCATTATCCTGAATTGCCAAAATCAAAGTTGGCGAGAATGGTGTTGCTAGACGTTCATTATAGGGTTGAAAACTCGTTTAATGAGTCCGTTAGTTTTGCTTCTGACGACGCGCTATAATTAAGATAACTATTAATGTAAGGCAGGTCATTAAACTTAAAAAAGGGTAGGTTACAAAGCCGAGCCATTTAAAATGAATGGCTGAGCATGGTGCTTTCATTGAGCAAAATTCGATTGGTGCGAAGCCTGGGATCATTTGTTCTAAGTACTGATACAGGCCAAAGAACGCCCCAATAATGGGTAACGGTAGTGCGTAGGGTATGATATGACGATCATTTTTGAATGAGGCCATTCCCAGTAAAATAACCAGCGGATAAAGGCAGATTCGTTGATACCAGCATAGATGGCAGACTGTGTATTTTAAGATCTCACTGCTATAAAGTGAAATGCAAAAAGCAGCAAATGAGATAAGCCATGCGAAAAGTAGATAAACATTGGTATCAGATTCTGTTTTATGTTGTGTAATGCTCATATTGTACTTCTTTTTTTAGCTTGCCTAACTATAAGCTTTAGCTCTTAACTAAATGCTTAACAATTTCTGAGTAGGTTGGGTTTTGAATGTAAATATTATTGACTAGTAAGGTTGGCGTAGCTGGTTGAAAACTTTTCATATAGGCGTTTGATTGAAAAAGTTTTTCGAGAATTGTGAGGTACAGTGAACCTTTCTTTTGTACTGTTTTTGATTTCAGGCAGGTTTTTAGCTCGTTCATATTAACCTTCTCCATGCCGCTGATTTTTTTTTCGGCAATTAGGTCAATGGGAGTTGCCCATGGGATATCTTGTTCTGAATCTAATTTGTAAATGTAGTTAGTGAAAGCAGCATAGAAACTCGTTCCTTGTTGGTTTAGGCAGTATGCCATTGTGTTAGCCTGTTGTGTTCCAGGGTGCAGTTTGACAATGACGGTGGTTAGCCTGGCTTTTTTTGTATCAATTAATTCCCGCTTTATTTGGGGGTAAATTTTCTCATGAAATTGTCTGCAGCCAGGGCATTTTAAATCTTCAAATATTATGATTTTGTTTTTTGCTTTTTCAGAACCTTCGGTTGGTAGATCGAGATTGTTGATAATTTTTATTACGTTATTGGGAATGGCTTCGGTGTTTTTTGTGATGTGATTTTTTTCGTGAAAATAAAGTGCCGCTGCTACAATAATGGCGCATAGGCTTGTTCCAATAATAATTCGTTTGATGGCGGATTGGTTCATTGATGCACCTCATTTGCAAATTTTCTTTTACCAATCTTATTCTAACGGACGTGGCTGTATTTTGTCGAGAAAATATAAAAAAAACATGACTAATCAATTTCTTACGTATAAGATCTTGCGATTTATCAGGTGCTATCTATCGATGGGATACCACCGGTGTAACTTTATACTTATTATCAATGACATACAAGTTAAATTGCGGGAAAAAAACAACAAAATTATGAGGTATTTTGAGTGAATTGCGACTATAATTGATGTATGAAACAGTTTAGGTATGAGGTTTATAGCTATGGCTGAAGAAGATAATAAAGATTCGCAATTGACTACTAATAATTCAACTCGGCGTACAAAGTCTGCGTTGGCACTGAGTGACTACCGTCGTTTCTTATCCGCCATTCAAACTAATGACGACGATGATGATGGGGGTAGTGAAATCGGCGAATTAAAGCCAGAAACCTCCGAGGAGTATGAGCAGCGTTTGCTACGTCGTCAAGAAGAAGAGCAATATGGTAAGCACGTTCGTGATGCCAGGGATCCTGATGATGTGCCAGATCAAGATCACGAACAGGGGTTAGGGCAGGGTATTAAAACACACCCTTTGCTGGCACATCTCCCGTTAGGAACAGACGCTCCAATGGAGCGAATAAATGCTGTGGAAAATGACGCCGCTCGTATGCAGCTCAAACGTGATTATGAGAATAAATTACGTGCAAGAAACACCAGTATGCCTACGCCGAGGGCCTTTTGATGAGCATATCAGACCAAATTATTTACGGTACTGTTGATAGCGTTCGCGCTTCTTTACAGCATGTTAAAGAGCTCGATGTGATTGATGAATATGGTTACACGCCTTTAATTCAAACTGCAATTGTTAATAACCCAGACATGACGCGTGCCTTAATTGAAGCGGGAGCGGATGTTGATTTTCCTGACTTAACAGGTCGAACAGCGCTTCACTGGGCTGTAGACAATGTGAATAAAGAGTTAGCCACAATCTTACTGGAAGCAAATGCGAACCCCAATCGCTATACGGTGGCTTCGCAACCGGTTTTATCAAAGTCTATCCTAAGGCACGATCCAGACATGTTAGCTTGTTTGACGTCCTATGGCGCCAGCACACTGTTTGCTTACGATTATATTAATGCAAAATTACTAGGTCATCGATTTGAGTTATCTGGTTACGTTGATATTGTGGATGCTAAAGGGTATTTCACTGAATTATCATACGAGGGGTTTGTTCTTGAATTTACTTTGGACGTGATCCAATCGTCGCTGATGGAATTCAAAAAAAATTATGCGGCAAGGCAATTGGCAGATAAGTTTTATTTGCTTGATATTATATTGGAGGCATTTCAACGTGGCGTGGCTTTGACTCGCTTCCAGAATTATTTGATTGATATCAGTGAGAAGAAAACAGATATCGATCATTTTCTAAAACAAGACACCTTGATTATGCCTATTGGTCAAGAGGGGCATGCTATTACTGTGGTGAGGCAAGGTCATTTAATGGCAATTTGCGATCGTGCTAAGCAGGATGACCCGGACATTCCAACGGTTCAGATTTTTTATATTAATCGTCCATCTCGTTTAAATGCTGAATTATGTGCGCCTCTGATATTTAAGCGTCAAACACTCGATAATGTTAAATCAATATTACGTGAGGAGCTGGCCTTGCAGCCTATAGGACAATTGGATTTGCCTCATCAGTTAATGGGTAACTGCTCTTGGGCTAATGTGGAGGCTTGTATTCCAACTTTGGTTTTGTTACATGGGCTGCATCAAGCGCGCGATAATAAATCCGTTGAGGAGTTTAAGGAATCGGGGATGTTATTGTTTCGTCAATGGCATGAGTGGGATAAGGAAAGGGCATTACAGTTTTGCATGCATGACTTTAATCGCGCCAGTGATGCAAGAAAAGCGTCAAAGGTAACTATCTTAGCCGCTATTTTCGTTCAATGTTGTCGAGCGTCAGTGCCTTTTGAGGTTGAGCGCGCACGTAAAATCTTCCCGTACTTAAATAAGCCTGGGTATGAATATGTGTTAAAAACATATGTGAAGTCCTATGTAAACCAAAAGAAAGATCACCCCATTGGTACTAATCTCAAAAAGCTTCTCATGGAGTGTGATTCATTAGGTGACTTTGACTTTTAGTAAGCTTAATTGGTTTTCGGTCTGATCTTTGTTTTTTCTATTTTTAAGTTGCCTGTGTTTCTTTTAATTGTCTTTAAAAAAACACATTTCTTTCTACCAATTTTCTTATAACGTCTTTATTTTATTTTGTTTTTTGCTTAAAATGTACATTCAAGTCTGCAATATTCAGGGTTGTGTTGTAGAACTAACCATTGTCTTTTTCTGGGTCGTGCGATTGAATCATAACGCAATAAAAAAAGTTCTTGTGGCATCCGATTTATCGTTCGATGTTTTATTCGTTTCATTTTCCGTGTTGTATTATTATCGGATGTATAACAGATGCTCCAGCTTTAAAACGCCATATATTCCAGTTGGTAATACGTTTCCAATGGCAACCAGCAATTATCTTTTATCGCTTGATTGCACCGCTAGTTCGAGTGATTCATTCGTTCTGATATATAAAGCTGGCTTGTTTTTACTTAAATTAACGATAAAGAATTTGATAAGGTATTCATGTGAAAAATCAGCGCCTGACCACATGAGAAATAACCAACTTGTTCCTGGTTTAGAGCAACAGGGGGATGCGATTGTTCCTATTTTTTGTGAGTATCCGAGACAGTTGTATCAGTTATTGCTTGTGATTAATATCCCTTTATTTGTTTCGTTATTACTGGCGTCTTGGCTGCCTGTGTATAATAAATTTAATCAGGCAAGTGGTCGTTGCCCTAACTTCTTTCAAACGGGCTTAATTTCTTTGGGCGTAAATATTGACTTGTCAGATTGTAATAAAGAGGTATATAAATGGCAACGCTTCGCGTGGGCCGCTCAGTTTTTGTGGATGGTCATCATTAATCTTACCTTGTATCAGTTGTTCAAAATCGCTTATAACCTTGTTCGGCTTTGCTGTCCTTCGTTTGCAAAGTCTCGTTCATCAGTCCGCATTAAGTCACTTTGGTCTAAAGGTGAAATAGCATTATCGAATGTGGCGTTAGGTTTTTTATTGACTGAGAGTATCGGCGTGTCCTTTATTTTGATTAATTCTGCGCTTAGCTTTCCTGATGGCTTGAGTAAGTTGTTACATAACTATTTTACCATTGCCTACACTAAAGTGGATAGTGCGGGAACAGTGACGCGAGATTTCACTGATTTTACTGTGCATTTGACTCAATTAGATCAGCGTTTATTTTATGGTGTTTTGCCCTACCAACTGGTTGCGGTGCCTGCATCTTTTATTTTGACGTATGCCATGTTTAAGCGCCGCGCTGAGCATCAAGCTGTCATTCAAACATTGGTGGGTAAATATTTGCGTGTTTGGCTAGAGTTTATTGCTACCTCAGCGCCATTATTGACGGCAGCAAACTTTTTTATTTCATCCATTTTGATCGATTCTAAGGACGTATGTTACTTAACTAACTTTAAAAAAACATTCTTTCATATTTTACAGCCATCTAGCGAGATTATAAATCCCGGCGATAAAGGAAATTGTAATTTGTATTCAGTGGCAGCTGTCTTAGGAAGCTCTATCTTGCAAACTGCTATTATGGTTGAGTTTGCATTGTTTATTCCGACTGCTTTGCTTAGTTTAGCCGTCATAAGTGAGTTGCTGTATTCATCCACTAAATCCTTCGTTTATCAAGATGGTTTTGAGACTGGTGGATACGAAGAGCTTGATCATGAAGTGGTAACGACGCCGCAGCATGATGAAGAGCCTGACACAGCTTTGTTCCAAGGTCTTTAAGTTTGTTATTGAGTTGTTTCTGTATTCTCAGCATGGCTGGACTCAATGATGGCTTGTATTGTTTCTGCAGCCTCGTCTGTGTTGTTGAGGCATGGAATCATTGTAAACGTGTCTCCTCCACTAGCAAGCCACTGTTCCTTGGCTTGGAGGTTGATTTCTTCTAGTGTTTCTAGGCAATCGACATAAAAAGAAGGGCAAATGATAGCAAGTTTTTTGATCCCTTTCTTTCTCAAGTCGTTTAACCATTCATCTGTGTATGGTTTTATCCACGGTAATTTACCTAGTCTCGATTGGAATGACGTACTGTATTCATGCTCTTCTAATTGGCAGGTGTTTGCCACCCTTCTTGTTGTCTCATAACATTGTGCTCGATAACACAGTCTATTCATTTTATCAACGGCAGGGCAATTGCTCATTCGATTACATTGGCTTTTGCAGCTTGAAACTTTATCCAGGTGTCTCTCTGGAAGCCCGTGATAGCTAAATAGCAGATGTGTATCTGGTTTCTTATGTTGCTTGATTAGATTGGCTTGTGACTGTATAAATGTGCGATGATTATAAAAATCCTTGATGATATTAACTTTCCCTTTAAATTTTGATTTTTTAATCACACTTAATGCTTTTTGTATTGCTGATTCAGTCGCTGCTAATGAGTATTGAGGGAACAAGGGTAGTACGATAATAGAGTCACAATCAGTCAGTTCGCTTACTGCAGATTGAATACTGGGCTTTCCGTAGCGCATGCCTAAGGTCACAGTGAAATCATTTTGCAAGTTCTTCTTTACTTTATTGGTAAGTTCTTGTGAGTACACTAATAACGGTGATCCTTCATCAGTCCATATAGTTTGGTATGCGTGTGCTGATTTTTTAGGGCGAGTGTTTAAAATGATTCCTTTAACCAGTAGTAAGCGCAATGGGTAGGGGGTATCAATAACATAAGGATCCATTAAAAATTCAGCCAGGTAGCGTTTCACACTGAGCTTGCTTGGGCTATCTGGTGTGCCTAAATTGATGAGAAGTATGCCTCGTTTTTTTTTCATAAGACGTAACCATATACACAAATAAAATGGCAGACACTACCGGCTAAAACAAAGAAATGCCAGGTCGTATGGGCGTATTTATACTTGGTGTCTGCCATGTAAAAAATGGTACCGAAGGTGTATAGTAACCCTCCGCTTACCAACCAAAAAGTGCCGGCTAGGTTTAACTCTGAAACAAGAGGTTTTATTGCGATGATAGCGACCCAACCCATCAGAATGTAGAAAGCAACGCTCAATTTTTCAAATCGTCCAGTGAAGAAAAGCTTAAAAATAATGCCCATTAGAGCGCATCCCCAAACCACGCCAAAAAGGCTCCAGCCCCATGCTCCACTTAAGGTGACCAAGGTGAATGGCGTGTATGTGCCTGCGATAAGGAAATAAATGCATGCATGGTCGATAACTTGCAGCTTTTTCTTGATTTTGAGGTCGCGGCTGATGTGATAAAGAGTGGAAGACAAGTACATGATCACCAGAGCGGCCCCGAACAGGCTGGCGCTGATAACTTCTCTACTTGAATGCATGTTGGCGGCTTTAATGATCATCATCACCAAGCCGGCGATACTCAATAATGCACCAAATAAATGTGATAGTGCGTTGCCAATTTCCTCTTGATGCGTCTGGTGTTCGGTTTTTTTTAGTAAGTTTATCATCTCGCCATGTCTTCACTGATTTTCTCATTGCTATGGTACCTATCTTGTGGTGAAAAGTAAATCAATTGGCAGGCTTTATACACTGCAGGTGACGATAAGTTAACATAATATTAATACTGATATTATAACATGCTGATTTTATATTGTATTTTCTAGTTCTTGATTTTTTTACTAGCTGTTCTATAAAATTCGTGGCCATCAGAGTTAGTGAGGAGTTAAGTCTGAGGGCGATTGAATTCTTGAAGCGTTTAAACATTCATTATGGATTAACTATTATTATGAAACAAGTTTTTGATTTTGCTTGAGCATGTAATTTGTGGCTAGGCTAGCCTATAAAAAAACATGGAAGATACGTTTCTCTAGGTGAAGTTTCAAATGGGAAGAGTCATTACAAAGGTGTTGATGAGAAAACAGTGTGAAAAAACTTGACCTTGTTGAATGCATAATTCAAGTGCGAAAGACTGGGGCGAAGCTTTTGTTTAATAGCTGGATTGCTTCGGCTCACGCCTCTCGCAATGACGAGACGGGGAAGAGCTGGATTGCTTCGGCTCACGCCCTCGCAATGACGAGAAAGGCTAACGTCCTCATAATGA
>CACHNP010000041.1 GCA_902581285.1 uncultured Gammaproteobacteria bacterium
GTTGATAGTATGTGTTCAGGTAGTCCTCGAGATTCGGGCCCGAATAGCAAAACGTCATTGTCTTCAAACGCAGCATCACTGTGGTGCACTTTTCCTTTCGTGGTGCAAGCGAATAAGCGGTTAGTTGGATTTTTCTCGATAAACGCATCGTAGCTTTGGTGCTCCGTTACTGTGGTGAGTTCGCTGTAGTCTAAACCCGCTCGTCTTACTGATTTTTCATTTAGATTGAATCCCAGTGGGTGAATTAAATGCAGATGTGCGCCTGCATTGGCGCAAAGTCGAATGATGTTACCGGTGTTTGGTGGGATTTCGGGTTCGAATAAAACGACATGCAGCATAATGTAACCTCTTGTTTGCAGCGTATTGTATTGCATTAAAGAATGAATTTAAACAAGAAAGCTTGGATTAGTTTGAAAGAGTTATAAATGACGTGGTGTTAAATAGCCAATTTTTCAGTCTGGTTTTGCACCCATTCGTCATGGATTTCTTTTGCTGCTCTAAAATCACCGGATAGTAAACTTCTGCGAACATCGTCTTGGATTTTGTTTGGTAAGTCTTGAATCAATTGAATCCCCTCATTTCAACAGCTGATATTTTAGTGCACTCGAGGCTCGGGGTGTATGGTTGATTGTTGTTGTGTCTTGTAAGATATCGTCCATTAAATTCTCTTAAGGTTTTGTTTTTTTGATCAGTAATTTGTTGGAGGTTATGGTATAATGACGACCGTGTTTCAGTCTGCTTTTTAACCAGTTGTTTTTTTATGGTACGGATAACAGGATGCAGTTGATGCTGTTATTTTCGTTCTTTTTGTATGTTTAATCCAATTAAAGGATTAATTTAATAAAATCTTAATGTATTTAGGGTTGGTTTTTGGGTTTGAGTTTTTTAGAATGGACTTTTTAATTTGAGGTTACTTTGTCATGACAACGTTCATCAATATCAGTGCGTACAAATTCTGTCCGCTAGCGTATGATAACCTGGTTTCATACCAGCAAGCACTGTTGCAGCGTGCTGAGTCTTTAGATTTAAAAGGAACCATTTTGCTGAGTGAGGAAGGTATTAATGTGTTTTTTTCAGGCACTCGCCAAAATGTGGATAACTTTATTGCGTTTATAGAGAGTTTCAGTGAATTCAGTGGCCTTCCATATAAGGAAAGTCTCTCTGATTATCAACCGTTCACTCGTATGTTGGTGCGTATAAAAAAAGAAATTATTAGCATGGGGCGAGATGAGATCAAGCCAGCAGAGAAGACAGGGCAACACTTATCTGCACAGGAATTCAAGCGTTGGTATGAGAGTAACAAAGACATGGTGGTGTTGGATACTCGCAACGATTATGAGGTGGCGCTAGGCACGTTTAAGGATGCCATGGATCTAAACATTGAAACATTTCGTGCCTTTCCAGATGCGGTTAAAGAGTTACCGAAAGAATTAAAAGATAAGCCGGTGGTGACGTTTTGTACTGGCGGAATTCGATGCGAGAAAGCGTCACAGTATATGATCAATCAAGGTTTCAAGGAAGTCTACCAGTTGGACGGTGGTATATTGAAGTACTTTGAAGAATGCGGTGGTGAGCATTACGATGGTGAATGTTTTGTTTTCGATAAACGGGTTTCCTTGGATTCCAGTTTGAACGAAACAACAGTGACACAATGCTATGCGTGTCGTATGCCGTTGACCGAAGATTTGCAGAAAGACGATGGTGAATGTGTGCACTGTGGCGGTAACGCATTAACCGGACAACATGCCGCGTAACACCCAATTGAATGTTGACAACAGTGGTTTAAAAGAGAGGAAGACATGGTTAGAGATTATCTTGAGTTTGAAAGGCCGGTTGCAGAGCTGGAATTGAAAATAGACGAATTGCAAGAGTTGGAATCCAGTGGTGATGTGACTTTCACTGAAGAGATTCATAAGCTGCAGCAAAAAGTTGAGACTATGAAGAAAAGTATTTTTTCTAAATTGTCACCTCAGCAAGTGGTGCAACTGGCTCGTCACCCGCAACGACCCCACACAATTGACTACATGGATTCTATTTTTACTGACTTTGATGAGTTGCATGGTGATCGTCACTTTTCAATGTCATCAGCATTGGTTGGTGGTACAGCGCGATTGAACGGTCAGCCCGTGATGGTGATGGGGCAGGAGAAAGGCCGTTCAACCAAAGAAAAGGTGAAACGCAATTTTGGTATGCTGAGACCGGAAGGGTTTCGTAAAGCATTGCGCCTGATGAAAATGGCAGAGAAATTCAATTTGCCTGTGATTACCTTTATTGACACCCCGGGCGCGTATCCTGGTTTGGGCGCTGAGGAGCGAAACCAAAGTGAAGCCATTGCAAGAAACTTATTAGAAATGTCTCAGTTGCGAGTGCCTATTATTTCTGTTGTGATCGGTGAAGGGTGTTCTGGTGGCGCACTTGGTATTGGTGTGGGTGATCGTATCGTGATGCTGCAATACAGCTATTATTCGGTGATCTCTCCTGAGGGCTGCGCTTCGATTTTATGGAAAAGTGCTGAAAAGGCGCCTGAAGCCGCAGAAGCGCTAGATTTGACGGCAGACCGATTGCAGTCGCATCAACTGATTGATGAAGTGATTGAAGAGCCGCTCGGTGGCGCGCATTGCGACATGGATTTGATGTCACAGCGGATCAAGGCCTCTTTAGTGCAGAACTTAAAAGTGTGTCAGGCGCTTTCAATTGATGAGTTATTGGAAAAACGTTATCAGTACTGGATTGCCAAAGGCCGCGGCTAATTGTGGTGGGTATTGTCTCTGAAGTTCAACGTCATCTATTGCCTAATCAGCATCGCTACCTCTTGGCATTAAGCGGCGGTTTGGATTCGGTTGTGCTTTTGCACGTTCTACGAACACTTAAAATGAATGGGGTCATCACGGACTTGAGAGCGATGTATGTTGATCACGGTTTACAAACCGATTCGGCAACGTGGTCTCAGCATTGTCAGCGTGTGTGTGCGCAGCTTGAGGTACCGTATTTGACTCAGCGTGTCACTGTGCAGTCTGATTCAAAAGGGGTGGAGGCGGCCGCTCGTGAAGCGAGATACGCGGTTTTGGCGCAAGTGTGTGAGCCAGACGAAACCTTGGTTACGGCTCATCATCGTGATGACCAGGTTGAAACCTTGATTTTAAACTTGATGCGAGGCTCGGGTGTTCGTGGGTTGGGTGGGATTTCATTTAAGCGGCGAGTACATGGAAAGATGCTACTGCGTCCCATGCTCACTGTTTCGCGAGACAGTATCCGTGGTTATGCTCAAAAGCATCAACTAAACTGGATTGAAGACCCCTCCAATCAAGACACGCTATACAGTCGAAACTTTGTGCGTCACGAAGTGATGCCTTTGTTACGGTCTCGATGGCCGTCAGTGGATTCGTCATTAGCTAAAACAGTGTCTCATTGTGGTGATGCTGATGAGCTCTTAGGTGCATTAGCGCAGTTGGATCTTGGGCGTGCTAATCAGTCAAACGAATGGGAAAATCAGCAATTTTGTACCGCTCTTGGTTGCCGTGGCCGTCTTTTTTTAAAGCCGCTGCGTGAATTGAATGAGTCTCGTCGTATGAATGTGCTTCGACATTGGTTGCTACAGCATGGAGTTCAAATGCCATCCTCATCAGTGATGCAGCAAATTGATAGTTTATTGATGAATACCAAGATGGATCAGTTGGGGCGAATTGATTTGCAGTTGGTGCCTGATTTTCAGGGGGAGGTTGATTGCGAATTTCCTCAGTGTGCCGACATTTGCTTGCGTTGCTGGGATGACCACTTTTATTTAGGTGTCGACGTGCCGCAGGCAGATATCGTATTGCCCTGGGATTTGGAGCAGGATTTGGTGTTGCCAGCGCCGTTTTCACACAGTTTGAGGCCAGATCAGGTGCGGCCTTTTTTGCCGCTAAATGTATCTGTACAAGAGATATCGGTTCGTTTTCGTGTCGGAGGGGAACGGATTAAATTGATGGATGAAAGTTTTCATCGCTCACTTAAGCAGTGCTTGCAGATGTGGCGTATTCCGCCTTGGTATCGACATTGTGTTCCGTTATTGTATTGTCGTGATGAATTAATTTTGGTGGTCGGGTTTTCACACAGGGGAATTGATAATGGTGAATCCAGTAAAGTTGCATGAGATTTCGATCTCAGTGCGTTGGGGTGATATGGATGCGGCGGGTGTGATCAACAATGCGATTTATTTTCGATATGTTGAAGACGTGCGTGTCAGTTGGTTTCAAAAAATAGGTTACACTTTGGATATGCGCGAAACCGGTCCGGTGTTAGTTAATGCTTCGATGGATTTTTTGCTCGCGGTGTCTTTTCCATGCAATTTGATAGTGCGGATGTTTGCAGAGCCTCCTGGAAGAAGTAGCGTGAAAACACACTACGAACTGTGCTGTTCTGATACTGGTCGCATCATGGCCAAGGGCAGTGCGGTTGTTGTTTGGGTCAATTTTAGTGAAAAGAAATCCGTGCCCATTCCTAAGTTAATTTTATCTCATTTAGTGAAATGATTAATTGATCTTTTTTTACTCAGGATTGGCTTAACTTTGTTGTTTTTATGCTTTCAGTTGCTTCTTGTGGCTGGTTAAAGATAAAACGCTTGGCTGCGTGTATTAACCTTGGTAACATGACGTCATAATCGTGGGAGCAAGGTTTTGTCTGAGAATGATTACATAAAGTTTATTCGCAATTTTTCTATTATTGCCCATATTGATCACGGTAAGTCTACTTTGGCTGATCGCATCATTCAATTGTGTGATGGTTTGTCTGATCGGGAAATGAAAGATCAAATTTTAGACTCGATGGATATTGAGCGAGAGCGTGGTATTACCATTAAAGCGCAATGCGTTTCTTTGCAATACAAAGCAAAAGACAATATCACATATCAACTCAATTTCATTGATACGCCAGGGCACGTTGATTTTACTTATGAAGTATCGCGCTCTTTATCAGCCTGTGAAGGAGCACTGTTGGTCGTGGATGCAGCGCAAGGTGTTGAAGCACAAACCGTGGCGACGTGTTACACCGCTATCGAGCAAGATTTAGAAGTGGTGCCGGTTTTGAATAAAGTCGACTTACCTCAGGCTGAGCCATTAAAGGTGGCGCAAGAAATTGAGGATGTCATTGGTGTTGACGCCACTGACGCAGTTGAAGCCAGTGCCAAAACGGGTCTTGGGGTGAGCGATATTCTGGAGCAGTTAATTGAAAGAATCCCTGCGCCGACAGGTGATGTTGACGCGCCACTGCAAGCGTTGATTATCGATTCATGGTTTGATAATTACTGGGGGGTTGTGTCACTGGTTCGAGTCAAGCAGGGCTGTTTGCGTGTGGGTGATAAAGTGAAGGTGATGTCAACGCAAGGGGTGCATCAGTGCGATCGCTTGGGGCATTATACGCCAAAGTTTAATGACATCAAAGAACTGCGAGCAGGTGAAGTGGGTGTGATGATCGCAAGTATTAAGAACATATTCGGCGCACCCGTGGGCGATACCATCACGCATTATAAAAATGGTGCTGCAGAGCCACTAGCTGGGTTTCAGCACATTAAACCACAGGTTTACGCCAGTTTATTTCCTGTGAGTTCGGATGATTATGAATCGTGTCGAGAAGCCTTGGCGAAGTTGACGCTAAATGATGCGGCCTTGCAGTACGAGCCTGAATCGTCTGAAGCATTGGGGTTTGGTTTTCGTTGTGGGTTCTTGGGCATGTTGCACATGGAAATTGTTCAAGAACGACTCGAGCGCGAATACGATTTGGATTTAATTACAACCGCGCCGTCGGTGATCTATGAAGTGGTTCATAAAAATGGTGATGTGATAAAAGTTGACAACCCAGCATTGTTACCCGATCCCGCTATGATTGAAGAGGTGCGTGAGCCTATAGCCGATGTGAATTTATTGGTGCCAAGTGAATACCTGGGTAATGTGATGACGCTATCCGTTGAAAAACGCGGCGTTCAAACACAATTGAATTACCTGTCAAATCAAGTGTCCATCAATTATGAAATTCCAATGAGCGAGGTGGTGCTCGATTTTTTTGATCGTATGAAGTCTGTGACGCGTGGGTTTGGTTCTTTGGATTACTCTTTTAAGTGCTTCAGGGCTGCTCCGCTGATTAAATTAGACATTTTGATCAATAATGAAAAGGTGGACGCGCTCGCCTGTATTTTACATCGTGATCAGGCTTTTTCTCGTGGGCGTCAGTTAACCGAAAAATTGAAAGAGTTGATACCACGGCAAATGTATGATGTGGCAATACAAGCCGCGATTGGAAATAAAATTATCGCAAGAACAACAGTCAAAGCATTACGCAAAAACGTAACAGCAAAATGTTATGGTGGTGATGTCAGTCGTAAGCGAAAATTGTTAGAAAAGCAAAAAAAAGGTAAAAAGCGAATGAAGCAAGTTGGTAAGGTGACTATTCCGCAAGATGCTTTTTTGGTGGTTTTGAATATTGGTAAAGATTAGTGATCACGTGAGGTGTAAATGTCACAATACCACGAGTTGATGAATCAGATTGGGTATGAATTTAGCGATATCGAATGGTTGCAGCGTGCGCTAACCCATCGAAGTTATGCGTCTGGTGTGAATAATGAGCGTTTGGAATTCTTGGGCGATGCTATTCTCAGTGCCGTGATATCAGAAGATTTATTTTGTCGTGATCGTGATGTTAAAGAAGGTAAGCTGTCTCGCATGCGGGCTGCACTGGTGAATGGGGATGTTCTGGCGGGCTTGGGTCGAGATCTCAATCTGTCAGATTATATTCGATTGGGTCCAGGTGAAATTCACAGCGGGGGGCGTCATCGTGATTCAATTATTGCGGATGCAGTAGAAGCCGTTATTGGTGCGATATACGTCGATGGTGGCATGGATAATGCCGCAGCGTGTGTGCGATTGCTGTATCAGAAATTACTCAAGGACGTGACATCGTTGACAGTGACAAAAGACGCAAAGTCGCAGCTGCAAGAGTGGGCTCAGTCACGGCGATTGGGATTGCCCAAGTACACTCATCGTGTGGAGGGCTTGGCGCATAAGCAGACATTTCACGTGACGTGCGTGATTGAAGGCTGTAGTTTAGAAGCAACTGGTTTAGGTGCGTCTCGAAGAAAAGCAGAGAAGGACGCAGCTCAACATTTTTTGGATCAAATTCATGATAGAAAAAAATAAAAAGCGAGCAGGTTACATTGCAATTAGTGGTAAACCCAATGTTGGTAAGTCAACGTTATTAAATGGAATCCTGGGGAAAAAAATTGCAATCACGTCCAGTAAACCACAAACCACACGTCAACAAGTGTTGGGGATAAAAACAACGGATTTTGTCCAGATGCTGTTTGTCGACACGCCAGGTGTTCATTTGAAAGCAGGGCGGGAATTAAACCGTCGTATGAACAAAGTAGCGAAAGCAGCAATACGTGATGTCGACTTGGTGGTATTTGTGACGGATTTGACTTGGGATGCGCAGGATGAGTACGTGTTGACCATGTTGAAAATGCTATCGATTCCTGTTGTGCTGGTGGTTAACAAGGTGGATAAAGCGAAAGATAAAGCTACGTTGCTACCAATTTTGGAAGAACGTTCTGCAAAGATGGACTTTGCGGCCGTGGTTCCTGTGTCTGCTTTAAGAAAGAATCAAATCGAGGATCTGGAGTCGTTAATAGAATCCATGCTACCGGTTGGTGATTATCTCTATCCGCCTGAACAGTTTACAGATCGTTCTGATCGTTTTATGGTGTCAGAAATGGTGCGGGAAAAATTGATGCGTATGTTGGGTCAAGAAATACCATATCGAACAGCGGTTACGGTTGAACTGTTTGAGGAAACAAAAAAAATAATTACTATTCACGTTATCATCTGGGTTGAACGGAAGACGCACAAGGGCATTGTTATTGGTCGCGGTGGTGAAAAACTAAAACGCATCGGGGCTGAGTCACGGGCTGACATGGAAGCATTTTTTGAAAAGAAAGTGTGCCTGAAATCTTGGGTTAAGATCAAGTCGGATTGGAGTGATAGTGCCGATTTTTTAGATGTTATTGATATTAACTAACTTGCGTCAGATAAGGAACCAGTCATGCCGCGAAAAGTTGAGGGCCAGTTGGCGTATGTGTTGCATTCGCGACCTTATCGAAATACCAGTTTGATTTTAGAAACCTTCACTGCGAATATGGGGCGTCAAACTTTGGTTGCGCGAAGTGCCCGTGGATTAAAATCACGTTTTCAAGGTCAGTTACAATCTTTTGTTCCGTTGGTGATTTCGTATTCGGGGCAGGGCGAATTAAAAAACTTAACGGCAGCCGAATTGATTAGACGGCCCTATGATTTGGAAGGTCGTGACATGATGTGTGGTTTTTATCTTAACGAGCTGTTGCTGCGTTTGTTGCAAAAAGGCGAAGAACACAAGGCGCTTTTTTTTGAGTACGAAAAGACACTAGGTCTTTTAGAAAAGCGGTCTAACGTTGAATTAAATTTACGCCTGTTTGAGAAGAAGTTATTATCTGAGCTTGGGTATGCCATAAATCTTTCTACCGACGCAGTCACCGGGATGCCGATTGATGCGGGCCAATGGTACCAGTTTTTGTCGGATCAGGGTTTTGTGGAAGCCACATCCGTGATTCGTGGAGCGAATGTGTATTCAGGGGATAGCTTGTTGGCATTTGCCACAGGTGATTTGATCTCATCCGATCATTTTTCAGATGCCAAGCGACTGATGCGTCAAGCGTTAGCGGTGTATTTGGGGCATAAGCCGATTAAATCAAGAGAGTGTTTGTAGCTTTGTAGCGATGATAATGCTTGTTCTCTTGTCGCTGTTCTTATCTTTATCTCACCCTCTTTGATCACAACTGTGTTGATAATCTATTGAAACTTTTTTTTCTTAAGTGACTGAATTTACTGTCATTAAAAAACTTGCATTCTCTTAGAAATGTTCTATATTTCGCCTCACTTGGCATGAGTTTCAAGGGGAATGGCGTGAAATCACAAACCGAGTTGGTGCAAACCAAGTTGATGAAGGAAAAATACGATTGGTGTCAGCGTTTTGCCTGTTTTAGAGTGATTAATCAAGCGTACTTAGAAGATGATCTTGAAAAGATGGAATTTGCTATGAACCGTTATAATTTACTGAATAGCGATGTTTTAACTTCATACAAAGACTCTACTAAAGCAGATTGGCGTCTCACTAACGTGATGGTGAGAAAACTAAGTCGTGATCTAAATGATCAAAAAAAATTATCAAGTAAACAACAGGGGGAAATTAATAATGTAATAGCAAAAACAATCAAATTGGAAGCAAAAGGAGAAGAGCTTGGTCGGAGAGTGGAATTTCTAGACTTAATTCCTGAAATATTTCCCGGTATGCATCAAGGGGAATTATTTGATAGTAGTGAAATCATAAATGCATGCAAGATTTGGAATGCCTGGGATAAATTTCCAAATGATAAGATATCAGAAGAACAGTTTAGTGATGAGGTGGCTTTAATCGAGCGCGATTATGAGTTGTATAAATCAATTGAAAAAAAAGAAAAACTGATAAACGTACCGAGTGAATCATCACTACGTCAGTTGGAGAAAGAGATACGTGAGCATAAGGAAATGCGTAAATCAATAGGGCTGGACAGGGAGGTTCTCAGTGGTGAGGATAAATTCACAAGAGAAATCCTTGAGGAATATCTTAGCGAGCAGGAGAAAAGTCTGAGTATGAATCTAGATAAAGAGACAATCAAAGTTCTTAAAAGTCATGTTCAATATTTAAGACAGCAAATACAAGAAAAGGAAATCCTATCTTACAAGCTAAAGCATTTTCATCAGCTTTCACGCTTAGCTCATTTACTTAAAATGCAAATGGATGTTGACGCTCTAGAACTTGAAAAGTCGCGTGCAAAATATGATGAAATTGAGAAGCCACAAGACAATTATCGACCCTCGTTTTTCAAGCCTGAAGGAGATGATTCTAAAAATGTTAAGAAGAAATTGAGAGAAAGAATACTTGATCTTGAAGAAAGATTAGATGCATGGGATCACGGCGTTAGTTATGCACAGGTGCTAGGTATTGTTGATTTCGATGAGGAATACATGATAAAACACGGTGATTTGTATTTTGATGAGATTACAACATGTTTGGAAGTGATGGAAGAAAAATTATTTTTGATGGAAGAAGACTCATCATTGATGGAAGAAGAAGTGATATTGAAAAATACGGATAAACGCGACGCCATCCTTGAAAATACTGCCATAAAGGAAGGTTTAGACGGGTTGCTTGAGGCTGATGGCTCTCAGTTTTCAGTTCATTTGAGATCCGCGTCACCTTAGACCTACGAAATTTAGTTACAGCTGATTTTTTGCTACCCGTCATCTTTTCTGTGTATTCGATATTTGAACTTGTGCTTTCACTTAAACTGCATGATAATGATGAGTTCAAATTTGTCATGCGCTGAGATTGTATTATGTTAAAAATATTCAACACCTTATCAGGTAAAAAAGAAACCTTTAAGCCTATTAATCCCGAGCAAGTGGGGCTGTATGCCTGCGGTATCACTGTTTATGATTTATGCCACATTGGCCATGCACGTTCGATGGTGGTTTTTGATATGGTTGTTCGTTATTTGCGCTATAGAGGTTACGAGGTTAATTATGTGCGCAATATCACTGATATTGACGATAAGATTATTCGTCGAGCGGCGGATCACGGTGAGGCCTGGGATGAGCTGACTGATCGTATGATAGACGCAATGCATCAAGATGAGCGTGAGTTGGGCTTGCTTGTCCCGGATCATGAACCCAGAGCGACGCAATACATCACGGAAATTGTGCAACTTATCGAACGTTTGATCGAAAATGACACGGCGTATGTGGCTGAGAATGGGGACGTGTGTTTCGCCATAGATCGCTTTGATGGCTACGGTAAGTTATCTAAACGCAATATCGAAGATTTGATTGCGGGCACCCGTGAGAGTAGCAGTGAGGATAAGCGTAATCCGCTTGATTTTGTGTTGTGGAAACAAGCTAAAGTCGGGGAGCCATCATGGTCGTCACCGTGGGGGGATGGCCGTCCGGGGTGGCACATTGAGTGCTCAGCCATGTCGACCGAGTTATTGGGGCAGCCTTTTGATATTCACGGTGGCGGCCTTGATTTAAAATTCCCGCATCACGAAAACGAAATAGCGCAGTCTGAGGCAGCCTGTGGTTGTGATTTTGCGAAAGTTTGGATGCACGCAGGATTACTCAAAATCAATGGTGAAAAGATGTCAAAGTCATTGGGTAACTTTCTGACTATTCGTGAGGTGTTGAAGCAGTATCACGCTGACACATTGCGCTGCTTTATGTTATCGGCGCACTACCGGAGTCCGGTCAATTTTTCTGATGATACATTGGCGCAAATGCATCGTCGAATGGAAACCTTGTATACCGCTTTACGGGGTTTTGATTTATCTGAAATCATGCAGAAGACACAGTACGAAAAACAGTTTAATCTCGCAATGGATGACGATTTCAACACGCCAAAAGCGATGGCGGTTTTATCGGAATTGGCAACAGAAATTAATCGACAGCGCGACAAAGGCTTAGCAACTGCGGCCGGTTTAGCTGGTTTGTTACGCTCGTTATGTCAGGTGCTAGGACTGGGTTTTCATGACCCTATTGAGTTTCTTCAAGGGGATGTTGATGATCTTGATGTTGATAGAATCGATGCACTGATTGAGACACGTAATGTCGCTCGTCAAGAAAAGGATTGGGCAGCAGCGGACGCCGCGCGAGACGAGTTGTCCTCGATGGGTGTGACGATAGAAGATGGCCCTGACGGGACCACTTGGCGTCGAGCTTAGTCTATTTTCTCAGTCAATCAAATTCGTGTGAAAACACCTGGATGTCGAATTCGCTTAGTGCTTCGATGTACTCTGTTAGGTCAATCAACCCCATGCATGCTTGTGCGCCTGGCTTGATGCTGTTGGTTTGCAATAATTTTGTTGCAACTAAAACAGACGGGGTGGCTGGAATGTGTAACCCATGGTTTTGTTTTGCGATGATGTACCATGCCAGTGTTTTGCTCTTTCCTTGCGTGTTTTTGCCTTTAAAAAGCATGTGCATACCGCCGCAATCGGTTCCCGCGATATCAAATAGGTGGCTTAGTTTTAGCAGCAATCGTGAACAGCGTAATAATGGTAGCGGTATCCCAACACGAACTAACCACGAACAGAGCCACATGCCTAAATGTAAGGTGGTACTTTCCATTCCTGCTGAGAAATGCAACTGTTCTATTTGATAGTGGTCTTTGAAAAGTGCAATGTCAGGGATGTCGCAGCTTGCCATCCATCGTTTTCCGATCTCAGGATACTGTTGTCGATAGAGGTTTTGCCAGCCATAGCGTGGTCTGTTGTTGATTTTTTTTTGTTGTAAGGGTCTTCCAAGGTAGGTCAAAACTGATTGTGCTGTTGCTAAGCCGCGAGGTGATCGTTGCCCTGGGGTGATTCCATACTTGAGTGATTCGATTGTTTGAAAGTCAGGCCGCAAGTGCTCAATGACGGCCGAGGACAGGGCGGGAACCGTACTGGCACCACTGATCACGCTTACGCCAGCGGCTTTTGCTGACTGGTCAAGTGTGTTTATGTGGCTGACGTAGTCTAATCCATCTGCTAAGTCAATATAATGGGTTTGGTGAGCGATACAGATTTGAGCTGTTTGGTAATTCTTTAATTGAAAGGGCCCGCAGGTGTTGATTACCACAGCGGGTTTGATACGCTGTAATTGTTCGGGCAGTTGATGGTCTATATCAAAGCAGGCTATTTCCACTTTGCAATTCGGGTGTTGTTTTAACAGTTGGTCTTGATAGTTGGATAGAGTCAGTTGGCGACGTCCGTTTAATATTACATGGTGCTTTTTTTTGATGAGTGCTTGCGTGATTAACTTTCCAAACACGCCATAAGCACCGAGTATCAGTATACTACTCATGATGTGACTCCTTGATTTTAAATCTGCCTTGATAACGGTAGATTTCTCCAAACCAACGGTGGTTTATTCGTAATGCCATCTCGAATTCGGTTTCAGAAATCGCTTTTTCAAATGCACTAGCGCGTCCCAGTGCCCAGTGAATGGGTAGCGGGATGTCTCTGCCAAACAGTCGCCATAAGTAGTTCACGTGACTGAGTGTCACTTGATTTTGTTGTAGTTCGTATTTCATGCGATAGCCAAATCCAAATCTCATGAACTCAATGACATTGGCGTTATCACCGGGTTCGAGAGTGGATTGAAACACGTATTTTTTGTTGTGATTGAATTTGAAAGTTCGATGGAATGTAGTTAATTCTGAATTGTGATGACTTGTTAAATTTACAGTGACCGGAACATTGTTACCTTCATAAGGCACCAATGCCCCACAGAGTCTTAAGCAGGGTGAAAGCATTTTCATCCAGCGGGATGACTTAATATCGAGGATACCAAACAGATTCACTTGGTCGTTGCTAAACGGCCGATTGGAATAACGCTGACGTAAGACGCTGGGTAACGATAACCATTGTTTACCAAATATCGATTTGTATGAAGGTTCGTTTGACAATGCAGTATCCTATTTTCTGGTAGTGGTCAGCTATCTTGTTATCGTATCATAATTAATCAGTTCATACTAAACTGAGGGCGGCACCGCCGTACTTTGGTTGACCGTATTTGAGCAAGATTCAACTCCGTTCTCGTCTCATTGCCTTCATTTCCTCTGTCTTATCTGTTATTATATTGCCCAATATATGAGTTTTAGTGCGGGGGAGCGAGTGATTCAGGAAGAGCAAGATGGTTCGAAACTGCATCATGTCACATGCTGGGAAGATGAGTGCCTGCGACAGCATTGGGTTGGGGAAAACACGATTAACTTCTCACATTCACAACAGGGCGTGATTCTTAATAACGTGGTGTTGATTATTTTTCGTGATTTGTTCGTTTGTCGGCGTGAGCAAATGATTCCATCTTTATTCGTGTCCTTGATTCAGAAGAATGCGTTTTTAGCAGACAGTTTGTTTTGTTATCTCAAAAAGGCTTTTGATGACAAAAAAATTGATTTCAGCCCTAATATTTATATCAATCAATTAGTTTATGGGCTGTCATTAGCAGGGCAAAATAATTTGGCTAGAAAAGCGTTAATGGCGAATAAAACAGTTTGTGGTTATCGTGTCGAAACACGTTATCATCAATATGACAATGGCTGGGATTGTATTCGCGATGCCTTTATGAGCTCAAGCCCTTCAAGACAATTTACGGTCGAAGAAACATGTTATCGTGACGGTTTGTTTGACTGGTATTCAGAGGGCGTGCTTGAACATCGTTTTGTAAAGGGAATAGTGAAAAGTGACGTGAGTGATTTAGACGTGTATCTGAGTGAAAATGTGTTTACACCAGAGGAACAGCTGAAATTTTCGCGTGTGCGAAGTTTAATTGCGCCGCTGAATTCGCCGCCACATTTTCAATTTTTGATAAAAGCCGAAAATAGATCTTTTCTTAAAAATTTTTATCGAAGTTTGGATATGGATTGCAGGGAAAATTTAATTCAAATGATCTTGTTTTATACTGCAGCAAAAAGGCAGTTTGATGCGCTTGATCAGTTACTTTCAGTGTTAGAGGGGAAGCCAATACGTTTATTTACTCCAGATCGCTTTGATTGGCAGTCAATAACAAAAGAACAACAGTTTCAATATTATGCTTGGTTAAAAATGATGTTGTTCGCAGTGGCGCAAGCGGGTGATGAGCAGCGGTATAAGCAGACATACGATAAAATACGATGCGCCTCTATTTTTCGCAGTCATCTTGATACATTAAAAATACACGCTGTCCTTTATGCGGCTTATGGTGGGCACGTGAAAATGGTGTATACTTTGATTAAAGCGATCATGAAATCAACTGCGATTTCTTCCAGTTTTGATCATCACCGCGTTGAGCTTGACAAATTCGTTCGACGCGATGTAATTGGTGCTTTGAGGCAGGTCGGGGTGTTTTTAGATTCTTATTCCCGGCAGTTGATTTTGCCTCTTCTACACCAACAAACGTTACTTGACTCTCGTTCTTTTCGGGCCGGAGGTGAGGTGGTTATGCGCTTATCGAGCCGTGAGCTGCAATGCGCAGCCTCCGTATCTAGACTGAATCCGCAGAATCTATTGAGTTTAAGTCCACAGCAGATGAATTTGTTTTTCGCTATCAGTGGAAATAGGTCACTGCGTTTTTGGGCGATTTCTTTTTTGGTGGAAGTCTCAAAACGGCTATCGAATGACGTGCCTCAACTGCAAATGCATTTCAATGGAAAATGCTACCATCACCCGTTGATTGCATTGTGCTTTTCTCCTAGGTTGAGCCGACTAGCCAGGTTGCGAATGACTGTCTCGTTTTGTTATAGAAATTACCTTGAACAAAGAATGGAAAGTTTCTATCACTGCTTCAACGCTGTTATGGGAAATCGTGTATTGGCGTGTTTGATTTGGAGTTTTCTCTCCGATATTCCTATGCAAACCGTTGAATGTATGGCGGCGAAAGGGGTGTTTGCAACCAAGCTGACTTCCGAGCCTTCATTGGAGGATAAGGTGTCTCTGACAGTGTTCAATCGATAGTGGGGTTGACTGTGGCTGGGTTGTTGGCTTTAGTTTCTTTGCGTTAGGTTCATATTCTAGTGACCTGGGTGGTTTTTTTTTGTTATGATAATATGATTCATATGCTAAAAAGGCGTTCATCTCGTCTGGATTAGTGCAGTACAAGGAGTGTTTGTGATGCGATTCATGATGCGTTTTTTCTCTTTTTTCTTTCTCATAATAGCGCTTTTTTCGTTGTCCTCGTGTGGCTCAGACACCCCTACCGGTAATGTTGCGCAAATAACCATTGAGGGCGGTATCGGTCCGGCAGTGGCTGATTATGTGGATCAGAGTATCAAACAGGCCAATAAAGCGGGTGATAAATTTATTATTCTACGTGTTGATACCCCGGGGGGCTTGGTGAGTTCCACGGATAATATTATCAAGAGTATCCAATCAAGTGACATACCTGTGATAGGTTTTGTTGCTCCTGCTGGTGCACGAGCTGCGAGTGCAGGGACTTTTATTATGTATGCTTGCCCTTATGCGGTAATGGCGCCATCCACTAACATCGGATCGGCTTCGCCGGTGAGTTTAACTCCCTCAAGTGGAGACAATAAATCGTCTGGTGACGAGGATGTCCTCAAGAAGAAACTGTTAAATGACCTGGTTGCGAAAATTAAAGGATTAGCGGAAACCAACGGGCGAAATAAAGAGTGGGCTCAAAAAGCAGTCACTGATGCGGATAATATTACCGCCACCCAAGCGCTTAAGACTAATGTTATCAACGCCATGGCACAAGATAATGACGATTTGTTAAAAAAATTGTCCGGTGTGTCTGTTCGAGTGAAAGAGAAGAGCATTACTTTGGACACCTCTAATGCTAAAATTTATCCATTAAATCCAAATTGGCGCATGCGATTTTTAATGGTGATCACCAATCCCAACGTGACATACATTTTGATACTGGCTGGGTTATTGGGTTTGGGGATTGAGCTGTTCAACCCGGGGCTGATTTTCCCAGGTGTGTTTGGTGGTATTTGTTTGTTGACCGCCGGCTATGCTTTACAGTTGTTACCGGTGAATTACGTTGGTGTCGCTTTGATCATGCTGGGGGTCGGGTTTTTTGTTGCTGAGGTCTTCGTGTCTAGTTTTGGCGCCTTGGCTATCGGTGGTATCATTGCAACCTCTATTGGTTCTATCATGTTGGTTCATCGAGATTTACCGGGTTTTGGTGTGTCGTGGATTATGACCGTTAGTGTGGCGCTTGTGCTCATTTTATTAGTGCTAGCACTGGTTTTTTTGATTGCAAAAGACATGACAAAGCCGAAACGCACAGGTGAAGAGGTTTGGTTGGGCCAGGCTGGCACTGTAAAGATTGTGGATGGTCAATGTTGGTTATCTTGTCGTGGGCAGTTACTTAAAATTGACAACACAGATGGGCTTGAAGAAGGTCAAGAAGTCACGGTTAAGTCAAGAAAAGGCGCTCGTGTGGTGGTTGAGTGATGCGCTGATCTATTGAGAACGGGTGCATGACGAGATAGCGAAAACGGACACTAATTAGCGTGAGCGTGACATTAGAACCCCTAGTTGGGAGTACTGGTGTGCAAACACAACCAGAGGTCATTTGCATCCAAGCTGCCACCAGCGATAACACTCGCATTGCGTATCAGAGCGATATCGATCACTACACCCAATGGGGTGGGGTACTGCCAGCCGCGTCGCAATAAGTGGAGGTCTATTTGAAAGAATGTGCTCAGCGCTACAATCCAAGAACGCTGAAGCGCAGAATAATCGCACTTCGGCAATGGCACAAACTCAAAATTCAGCTGGAACCTACATCAGCACCCAATGTTATTAAAACCTTGCAAGGCATCGCCCGGCTGAACGGGATTTCCGCCAAGCAGGCGGCCGCACTTAAGCTCAAGGATCTGGATGCGATCGACACAAATATCGGCGAAGCACTCAGGAATGATTAATTGGCTAACTGAGTATACTTAAGAAATCGAGCTTTACTGCTGATTGGATTCTTCGGCGCATTCCGTCGTTCCGAGTTGGTGTCACTTTCTTGGGAGCAGGTTCACTTTTTTAGTGATGGCGTGATCATTAAATTACCCGTAGCAAAATGGACAAAACAGAGCAGGGCGCTGATTGCGTTATTCCCTTTGGTAATGCGTTACGCTGCCCAGTACGAGCACTGCTGGATTGGTGCAAAGCATCAAAATAATTTGCAGGCTCACTCTTTCGGTGGATCTCCAAAACGGGCACAGTAAGTGGAAGTGCTATCAGCGACCAGTCGGTCAATTCAATCCCGCCGCAATTGGCCAGCGCTGCGGGAATCCCTGATTCAGATCAAATATCCGCCCGCTCATTAAGACTCGGCGCCTCACTGCCTGCCATCCAGCGCCATGGCCGTTGGAAGTCAACCAAACCGTTGTGGAATACATAGAAGCAGGGCGGCAGTTTGTCGATTCGGCGGTGAATGATTCGTCTGATTCTGGAATGGAATGATTCTGAGCTATTTTTTTATTATTTAAAACTTAATTAAAATTGGTACGACTTAGTCGTGTGCTATCATAGAGTGACTAATCTGTGTGTGTTAACTACATGATGAAATGAAATTTGAGGTTGATTGATGAAAGAATTTTTTGATGCTATTGAGTCTAATGATTTAGATAAGGTTACTCGCTTAATTGCTGGCGCAAAAGATGTGGGTATGCTGGTGAATCAAGCAAGGAATGATGGATGCACGCCATTTTTTATTGCAGCTCATCTGGGTCATTTCGCTGTTGTTCAGCTGTTGTTAGCCGTTCCTGGAATTGAGGTGAATCAAGCAAGGAATGATGGATGCACGCCACTTTTATTTGCAGCTGAAAAAGGTCATGCAGAAGTTGCTCGGCTGTTGTTAGCCGCTCCTGGTATTAAGGTTAATCAAGCAGATGAGGATGGTTGGAAGCCACTTTATGTCGCAGCTCAATATGGTCTTATAGGAGTTACTCAGCTGTTGTTAGCCGCAGATGGTATTGAGGTTAATGAAGCAATGTATGATGGATGGACGCCACTTTATATTGCAGCTCAAAATGATCATGTAGAAGTTGTTCGGCTG
>CACHNP010000042.1 GCA_902581285.1 uncultured Gammaproteobacteria bacterium
ATTTCACTGACTGATTTTTGTGACGAATTAAACCGTGAGCTGCAAGAGAACTATCCGTCAGCGCCCCAAGGAGCTTCAGGACAGGACTCAGGTGGTCCCCCCATTGAACTATGGAAGGTCATGTGGGAAGGAACTGCGATAATTCATGGAGCGCCTCGCCCAGAAAGGCATCGCATCTGGTACCACACACGCACATAGGATGGCGTTATACGTCATCACGTGAATTGGGTTGCGTACGATAGAAGTCAAGATCAGGCCGAAAGCTTTGATAATTACAGTATAAACTGCTCGACGAAAGGTCGCTTGCGTCATTTTGTTATTGATTTTAGCGCGCCTATGACTTTACTCTACGCCAAATAACCAGGTCGTCAGGCTTCCTTTTCCTACGATCCTTTAGGTCTCAAATAGACCTTGGTTGTTAATTGCGATGACGAGATAACTCTATTGGAACTTATCCTGGGTTGATTTTAATAATTTTATTTTAGTGACACGTATCCAATCAAGGATCTAGTTCCTTATTTGACAGTTTATATTCAGTATCTTTAATTGAATAATACTAGGAAAAAACACTATATTAATTCCTAGAGATAACTGTATAATTGTCACAGAAAATTTAATTCAATTTACACCGATAGTCTTGGAGAAGTGAAATGGGTATCTTAGAAGAAATTAAAAACAATATAGACGATCTTATTGAAGCAATGAAGACTTATGTTCTAAAGTTTAATAAAGACAATATCAATAAAAGAGTTGAAAGAATGAGTATTCTTGAGGATATGACGTATCATAATAAAAAATTAACTGAATTTTTTAATCAGACTAATTCGCCTAAGAGACGAGGAGGCTTAGCAACCAAGGCGCGTTCTTTAGTTTCATCCGCTAAAGAGCAAGTGTCTCTTCAGGGAGTGGCTCTATTTAAGATTGATGTGAAAAAGATAAAATCAAGGACACTAACGATAAAGAAATACACACAAAACAATAACAAAGGGCATGGCTGGAATGGGTATCAAAAATTTTTGTTAACTGAAATTAACAAAATTAAGTTGCTGGTAAACATGCTGAATAGGGGGGAAATACGTGTTGAGCAGGCTCGTCGCAATCGGGGGGTAGTTGATGATAATAGCTTAAAAAAAACCCCACTATGGCCTCATCAAAAGTGTACTGAATCAAAAGACAGTAAAGAAGAGCGTGACAAGAATATTGTTACTGCCCACACTTTGAATCGAATTCACCGCAGGAATACAGGCAGAAAACAATTATTTGATGGCCAAAGGCAATACAGCTCATATCTCAATAACCAGGAACAGCCTTTGATAGAGCGACAACAGTACATGCAAAGCTCATCCTGCTTGTCTTCTTGTTGCTTGTGTTTGTTTGGCAATAAAGCACCTACAACAAAGGGATATCATCAAATGGACGATGTGGTAGGAGATGCTAACCGTATATACAACACATCATTACATGATCAGGCTTTATGGTAGTACGACGTAAGCATGTTGGGCATTAAATTCCAGTAAAGGAGGGTGTGGTGTTATGTATTCATTTGGGCATTGTGCGCTATTGAACCATTACTCTAAAAACGTTGTAGTATTAGCCTCACTGATGTCACGCAGTTAGCTATTTCTCGCTTCATGACTAGGCACAGTTTAATCTGTCCGGGTGTCGTCATTGATGTTTCTATGAAAGCCGATCAAAATTATACGCTAAATATTAACGATATTATTGCGTTTCCAAGGAGCGATTGCTACCTTCCATTTCCGATAATCTTTATTATCGGAAATGAGGAAGGTATCAATAACAGCACTTATTTTATCCGCTTGGAAATGCCAGCGCTGAAACCAGAGTAGCCATAATCCAGTACTGGCTTACATTTTCCTCTATTTTAATTATTACAATCTACCTGTAGACTCAAGTCTACGATAACCAGGATCAAATAGCCCCGTTTTTTCTTCATGACATATCAGCAGCTCCTTGCGTTACTAGATGCTTTATTCTTTTCTTTGTAAAATCTCGATAAGGCCACAGTAATGTAAAGTCATTCTTATTGTAAGTATTGGTTTGAGAAATAATGATATGCTCTCCTATTACGGTATATGTTGAGGCAAACCCTTCTTTTAGCACACCCGGATATGATAATACATTTCCATAAGGAGAAATATCCCATTTAAATACTGCGAGACCAAATTTAGGCTCTTTAGTCCCTGTAAATTCGTAGTATTGCTTTGGTGTAGTAACAAAGGAAACGAGCTCATTATACTGTTTAGTAGGTAATAAATCTTTTTTAACAAATAAATGTCGAATAAACTTCTCCAGATCACGAGCGTTACTAACTAGTCCTCCAGCCGCGCCGTTACTATAAAAATTAGTTGTTTTGGTCTTGCCATTTTGATACTCCTTTAGTGACAACGCTTCGGTTTTATTTGGAAAATGTATACTATAAAGGTGTAATGGCAAGGTAATATCTGTAGCCAAAATAGCTGCTAATGACTTGCGTGTAATTTTTTCAATTAACATGCCTAGCAGCTGATAAGAAGCATTAGAATATTGCCAGGTGCCGGCTAATTTAGGGTTATAGTTTCTATATGAAGCTTTTACCTGTTGCAATGGAGATACAGCACCACCTCCAATTTTAACATCGTTAAATCCAGCCGTCATTTGCATTAAGGACTGGATCGTTACATATTTTAATTTAGAGTATTGTGGTAAATATTTCGCTACTGAATCATAAATATTCAATTTTCCTTTCGCTTCTAACTTAAGCAAAATAACACTAATAAATGTTTTAGTAATACTACCAATACCAAATCGGGTTTTTGCAGTTACCGGCTTAGTTAATTCTTTATTCGAGTATCCATAAAAATATGTTTTATTGTCGACAGCCAAAGCTGCACCAACTATATTATTCTTTTTAGCCCACTGTATAAAGTGAGCTTGAATTAAAGAAGAAGTATTCGCCAATGTAATTTGAGCATATACAAACAGCAGTATGATAAGTCCAAGTTTTTTTATAGTTCGCATTGATTTGTTATCCTATCCTGATTAAAACATTTTATTGGGTGTTGCATATCCCAACGATTTTCTCGGTCGATTATTGAGTCGGTCAGCAATAACCAATAAATCAGCATTGGTGACAGAACTAAAGTCGCTTCACCTGTCATTATCTACCAATATCACTTGTCTTCATCTAGTTTTTACAATCACCTAAACTCAATCGTGTTGACGTTTTTATATTAGTTATGTGTTAGCCTGACTGATTAATTGGGTGTATTTTACCAATTAATGTTCAATTTATCAAACGACGGCAATCGGATCACCTACACAAACTTATTATATCTAATATTTTTTTAATGTTAAAAGTCTATAATTAGATTATTGAAATAAAATAGTGGTGTCAAATGAGATCTCTCAAAAACCTGACAGCCGATAAAAATGCATACAACAAACTGTTATGTCAGGGGAATTATAAAGAGGCAATGGAAGGTTACAAGTCCATTTTTAATGATATTATCTCTTTGCGTAAGACAGAACATGCATGTCGTGATCTAGCTATCACTTGCGTTTCGAATTATGTGATTGCCATGAAAAAGTCTGAGGAACCAGATGAGATTGATGACCTCGACTTTATTTTAGTTGATCTAATAAAATTTTTTCAATCGGTACTTAGAAGATGAAAAAAACACAATCCTTTTAAATAAATTGAGTTTTAATTCAGGTCATATTTACTTGCGTAATCATCACTATGCGCGATCAGTTTTCTACAGCAAACTGGGTAAAAACAAATTATGTCAAGACCTCTACAAAACAGCATGTGGGCTTTATGAAAAGGAATTTCTTGAAATTAGCGGTAAGCACTGCATGAATCATTTTGATTATCCTGTAGCGTTAAAGAATGACGAATATCGTGGAGTGGTGGTAACGAGTTTAATGGATATTAAGCCAGGGATTAAACTTGGCGTTTACCCTGGAAAAGAAAATCATGATAGACTTAATATGATTTTTAGTGAAGAAGCTAAGGATTATTTATACACTTCTCCTGATGGAAAGTTTTATGATGCATCCAAATTTTCGGGACCAGGTGCCATGCTGGCTGACGGCATACCAATAGCTGCTATGGACTTTAACCGAAACATTGTATCAATATACCCGATAAAAAATAAGCAAGAAATAACCATTGATTATGGTCCAGGGCACGCGATAAAATGGAGCGCAGATTACAAGATAACAACCGAACAAAAGACATTTCTTCTCGACTATAAATACCCACCAACTGATTTAGACATAACGCGACTCGATCTGAAAGACTTCCTTTTAATGAAATTTCTAGCGACTACACCCATGGTTTTGTGCTGGATGGCCACAGAGGGAAATCTTGATAAAAATAAATTAAATTACTTTCTTAATGTTTTGACCCATCAATATGTAGACAATCAAGTTATCCATAGAGAAAAACTGAATAATGGCCTTTTCATGTGCCAACAATTTATTCAAACTTTAGACACCAAACTAAGCTCAGATAGAAGAGAAGACCACGATAACAAATCATTACCCGTTGATCTGTTTAAATCCATTATACTCACTTGGTTTAACCCCACCGTAAAACTACCGATTGACCATGAATGCGAGCAATCACTTAAAATATTAAATCAGTACTCCATCATTCTAGAAGCGCTTCGCCTGATGCGAAGAGATGCGAGCAAACAAGACTACACAACCATCATGAAGTACTACAAGGACAACATAGAATCCTCAGGGATGGACAAGCACTACCCAGACTTTAGGCTACAGGTCGCGGCTATATGTCTAGTACGAATAAATAAAATCATCCAATCAAATGATTGCAAATCATCTGACATGATGACAATCAATCGTCCTGATTTGCTTGATGTTTTTAATTTATTGAAAAAAGCGAATGAGTCACTGATATCAATTGGATCCAATATTGAGTTTTATAACCATTTTTTACTTCCAGTGTATAAGAAAGACTATATTAATTATTGGCATGATGTGTATGCAACTGGCTGCCAACTGATTGCCTATATCGTACTATCCGATCAAAACGACCTACTCCAGAGACTGAATGAAATTAACTTATCCAGCAGTGCCAATCGTATGCCCTTCTTCAAAGCAAAAATTAATGCACTCGAAGCTGCCAAACAATATAAACGATTCAACGAGATGGCAACCAATCCCAACGGCTTCCACACATAAGCAAACCTCACTGTCTAAACAGATAGCCATTGTGTTTAACTATAGTACACTCTTGCAATTAACCATGTCATTTTTTATTTAAAAAAAAAATACTCAACTGTAAGTGAGATGAATATTATGTTGTGAATTATCTTAGCGTCAGCCGTGGTTAAAAAAATAAAAAAGAATCTATGGTGAAAAGATAGTAAAATAAAACGGTGCGAAACTAATTGTTTTGAGGAATAATTAAGCTTTTTTTAAGCGATGTTTTCTATAAAATCATGTAAACTTGATATAAAAATGATTGAAAATCTTTTTATTTGCTTACTAATATTACATGCTACGGCAAAAAATTACATAGAACTCTCAGACGTCAGACTTAAAACAGGAGCTTCATAGATGAAAAATAATTCTTCACCCAGTAAATTTCGTAGTAGAAAAAAACAGCGAAAAAAAAGTAAGAAAATGCCAATTAATTCGTTGAAAAAAAAAGAAGCCAATCAACATCGCGATCATGAAAAAGATCGTGATAAAAACAAACAGGATGATAATAACAATGTAGTTTTTTTCATTGAGGAAGACGCCCAAGTAATCGAATCAGAAACTTTACAACCCGTTTGTTGCGAAGATGGTGACACAGGTTACACGTATATTGACAACGTCGAAATAGCACCGAGTTTCATTGAGAGATCAAAAAAACAGGAAAGTACCAACTTGACAGAAGCACAAAAGAATGAGTTAAAAAACTTGTATACTATGTCAAGAGATGAAAACAAAGATCCTGGACAAAAGTTGGTAGAACACACCGATAATCTGATATCAACTCCTAACCGAGCAGAAGAATCAAAAGTGATGGTGAAAGGGGTGATTAATCATATCAGTGAAGGTTCTCGACACCCATTGATAACCATTGCAATAATGTTATCAAATATAAGATTGGTCGAGAACTTAATTAAACTCGGTGCAGACGTTAACCGACCTTCCACAGATTACAAATTCCCTTTGTTCTGGGCATTACAAACTATCACTGCCCCATTTGATCAGAAGAGAAAAGATATTGCAATGAGGTTGTTGGACGAGGACATTACACCATCCCTAACAACAATTGATGGGGTAAGAAATAATAATAATAATAATAATAATGGGTTTACGATACTTCACTATGCAGTTCATTTTGGTCATCGCGATGTGGTAGACAAATTACTTCGGCGAGATGATACTAGCCAATTTTTGAATTTACGAAGCAACTCCGGGTTTACGGCACTACTCATAGCAATACTGAGACACCATACTGATATTGCACTGATGCTTCTCAACAGCCGTCATATCCTTGCAAGCATTAATACCGCCTGTAGCGTAAATGAAAACACCCCTCTTCTCCAATCCATAATTTGTCAAGAATTCGAGATATTTGATTGTCTACTGAAGAAATTCCCAAGAGAACTCAGAGCATCAGTCAATCGCCAGAATTACGATGGTCTTAATCCGTTAACTTATGTATTTAAACACGAGGATAATGAATATGAGCGTAAACGCTATCATCAGGCTTTATTCTCAACATTTGGTAATCGAGTAATGCTCTTAAAACCAACTACCGAAATTGAAAACAATAAAGAAATAATAACGTACAAATTCCCTGATGGGTGGAAGCCAATTTGTTAAAACCAATATTTATTGTCTATGATTATTCCAAGGCGTTGTAAGTTAGTAAGGTTAATAAGATTCTCATATATGCCTTAATGACTTAATTACTCATATGATTTCGCGTTCAGTAAATGAAAAAAATGTAGATAAAAATAAATCTTTCTTTTCTTCCCAAAATATATGACCGGAACAACCTAAGATGAGCAAGTCTGCATCTATTATTTGTTCTGATAGTATAATTGAGTTCCGATAGTCTATTAACTGATCGAGTTTTCCAGTTACAATGAGGCATGGACACGCTATGTTAACGAGCTCTGAGAAGCCATCATAGTGGTCAGTTGTATCTTGCCCTCTCTTAAAACTGTTAAAGTCGATTGGGTTATTCTCTCTAGCGCTAATTAATCTTTCTACGACTTCTGGGTGTCTTTTTGAATAACCCGGTGAGTAGGCAACTTCAGCTTGTGCGATTACTCGTTCTTCAATATGAATAGTTGTATCTGTTGAATATGCAATAGCTGCACTTGGTGGTGGTACTTTTTTTTGAGCGCTTCCCCATCCACCTGGAACCGAACAACCCACAGTTAACGTTTTTACCATCGCTGGATATTGAATACGGAATGCTTGTCCTATTATTCCACCTAGAAAAACACTAAAGACGTGCGCTGATTCAATAGAGAGTGCATTCATTAATGCTGCAGTATCATCCGCTAATAACTCTATTGTGTATTTTTCATCTGGCTTGCTACTGCTTCCAGAGCCACGTTGATCAAAGGCAATGACGGTAAAGCGTTCAGAGGGACTATCTAAAATGTGGTTAAAGCTTGTTACATCTCATTGGACTCCATGGAGTAGAATTAAATAATTGCCTTTCCCTTTGACCAAATAACTAATTTCTATGTTATTTACTATAATTTTGGGCAAATTTCCCCCTTCAAAAGATTAAATTCGTGTTTATAAAAGCCAGCCCACTATAAAATTGATGAAACTATGATGATAAGTCAACAATTAAAAAACCCGTCCGGATCACACTTGGACTGTCTAAAGAGACTTTCTTAGCATCAAGTTTTGTTCAAACTTTTTCTGCAGAGGCGCTTCCGCCAGCTTGAGTTGTTTCAGTTTGTTTGAGAGGTAATGCTGACGTGGTGACTTAAATAGACTTAATCTCGAATCGAATGTGAATTGCACGCCCGTCATAGACTTAATAGCCAATCTGATCGTATCAATCGTGTTAAAATGTACTCTTCTATTCTCACAGTGCTCGATGAATATAGAGAGAATGCAGGGACGATAACGGTCACTTCTTTTATCGATTATTGCGTTTTCATGCGCACGTATTAACAATGAAATAAAATTTTTCTTTCCCCATGTATTCAATATGTCTCTGAATAAGCCTAGTATTAGACTTGATGCTTTTTCTTCAATTGTCTCAACGTTATCGCAAGAAAGGTAATACAAAACCAATAGGTGAATTGGTGTTCCAAATCCAGGAGCGTCATGAAGCTGATAATGAAAATCTAAAGACAAAATCGAATTTTTAAAAGCAGCCGCATCGCTCTGTATAGCCTCAATCAATTGACGAAACTTCAGATGAGAGCAGGCTCTAGATTGAAGGGTCTCCCAAGTCAACCCCATCCATTGTTGTTTATCAGTTTCTTTGATCGCCTGTCTCAAGTGCCGTATTTCGCTTGCCCATGCGATAAGAATATCATCTGGATTAATGAAATGACCGTTACTGAAATAAGCTGATAGTGCCAACAATCGATTATAGAATGTTCTCACCCCCCTTGTATCATGCCCCCATATTATTTTCATATGCTCGTATTCATCCATTTGACTACGGTATTTCTTTCTTAATTCAGCACTGGGTTTAAAATATACCAGTGCCAATGTCTCGTCTTTGACTAATTCAGCATAAGAGGCGCTCAGTGTGATATGATTCATATTATGGCCGCTGATAGGCTTAATTGTCTTCATGATTCCTGTGTCCTTGACGCTCAGAGAATAAATATGAGGCTCGCGTTTTATTTTACAGATATTAAAGTTAGGTTCAAATGTTATCTTTGCGAGGATAATTTGAAATTGAAACTATTGTACCACCATGTAATAACACCTTAATGCATCCGCGCTCATTTAAGGGCAACGACGACTAGATGCACATTTTTTTGAGCAGTACTTAACCCTATCCCAGACTTTTTCCCACTTTTTTCTCCAAACGAAATCACGCTTACAAACGGGGCAAACTTTACGAGGTAAGTCACGCTTTTTTCTCATGATAATCGCTCCAGAAAATCAAGGCTGTCCTTTTCTATTGCTTGTTTTTTTTCCTCTGACATACGATCATAAGTGCGATACATCATCGCTATACGCGGGTTGGAGGAAAGATGATCGCGATTACGAACCAGGAAATCCCAGTACAAGTAATTAAATGGGCAAGCGTCACTGCCATTTTTTTTGGAAACTTTATACTGACAACCTTTACAGTAATTAGACATTTTATTAATATACGCCCCACCAGATGCGTATGGTTTACTGGCTAAAAAGCCACCGTCGGCAAACAGGGTCATACCAGATACGTTAGGTAATTCAACCCACTCATACGCATCAGCGTAAACAATATGAAACCACTCATTCACTTGATTTGGGTGCAAGCCTGCAATCAAGGCAAAATTACCTAGAACCATGAGCCTTTGAATGTGGTGGGCATACGCGTTCTGACGTGTTTCTGTGACACACTGCTTTAAGCAATTCATTGAGGTCTGTGCGGTCCAGTAAAATGAAGGCAAATCTCTATCAGCTGACAAAAAATTGAGCTTTTTGTATTCCGGCATTTTAAGCCAGTAGATGCCACGTACGTATTCTCGCCACCCAATAATTTGTCGCACAAAACCTTCCACTGCATTTAAAGGCGCAGCACCATCGTGGTAAGCCTCCTCGGCAGCACGCACACATTCCATGGGGTGTAACAAACCGCAATTAAGATAGAAGCTAATGTGAGAATGGTACATCCAAGGTTCATTCTGAATCATCGCATCCTGATAATCCCCAAAAAGCGGTAAACGATCACGAATAAAGCGCTTTAATGCATTAAGCGCTTGTCGACGTGTGACTGCAAAGTAAAATGGTTCAATATCACCAAAATGTTCACTAAATGTTTCGTCAACTAATTTGATGACCTCTGATGTTGTAGCATCTGGACGTGCACTGTATGGCTCTGGGATCTTCATCTCTTGAGGTGGCGATTTTCTGTTATCCGCATCAAAGTTCCATTGACCACCAATTGGTTGATCTCCATCCATAAGTATGTCATGTTTACGTCGCATTTCTCGATAAAAGAACTCCATTCGACACTGCTTCCTTCCATTAGCCCACGTGGCAAATTCATCAATACTGGAGAGAAATCGTGAGTCTTCCCTAATCTCAACTGGCACGTTTAATTTTTTCTGCCACTGCTTTACATCGGAGTAAACACGCCACTCACTGGGTTGTGTGACCACTAATGACCGAGACCCCAGATGCACAAGGTGACGTTTAACCTCGGAAAAAAAAGAACCCGTGTTATCTGGGTTGTCATACTTGACGTAGCATACTTTAAAGCCGGACTTTGTGAGCTCATCGGAAAAATGTCGCATAGCAGAAAATAAAAAAGCAATTTTCTTTTTATGGTGTTTAATGTGCGTTGCTTCTTGGTGCACTTCACAAAACAGGATCGTATCCATCTCCTTATCGACATCATCCAAGCTGGATATTGTGCGTGATAATTGATCACCCATGATCAATCTAAGAGTACTCATTCAACCTCCTTTTTAAGCGACTGCAGCGCATCAAGAGCGCGCTGACGTGATTGCTTGAGATCAACTACCGGGTGTGGGTAGTCCTCCCCAAGTTTGATTTTGGCCTGGATAAGAACATCCGACGGAGCCTCCCAAGGAGCAAAGATATACTTTGTTGGCAAAGATGCAATTTCGGGTACGTACTGACGAATATACACGGCATCTGGATCGAACTTCACCCCCTGTGTCACGGGATTGAAAATTCTAAAATAAGGCGCAGCATCCGCTCCGCAACCTGCTACCCATTGCCAACTTGCGCTATTACTAGCGAGGTCAGCATCAACTAAAGTATCCCAAAACCAGCGTTCGCCATGATGCCAATGCAAAAGTAAATTCTTCACTAAAAAAGAGCCCACAATCATACGCACTCTATTGTGCATGTACCCAGTTTGCCATAATTCACGCATACCGGCATCAACCATCGGTATGCCAGTTTGCCCTTGCTGCCAGGCGTGCAGGTGTGATTCGTCAACTCTCCAGGGAAAAAGATCGAATTTAGACTGTAAATTTTTTGTAGGTAATGTTGGGTTATGAAATAATTGACTGTAGGAAAATTCACGCCACCCTAGCTCACTACAAAAGTGATCAACATTCTTGTCATCACCTTGACCACGTGCTGCATACCAAACTTGATTAGGGGATAGTTCACCAAAATGCAAGCGTGCTGACAGACGAGACACATTGTTTTTGGCAGGAAAATTTCTACCTTCTTTATAATTACTAATCCCATCCAGTAGAAAACTTTCTAGAGTCTCATGTGCAGCAATTTCCCCTGGGGTCCAGCAGTCTATAAATGATGAGTCCCAATTGATATCTGGTAGTAGGTTAAGTGACGTGATATCAAGCGAACTTTTATCACGGGTAAAAATAGCTTTTTCTGGGTAAGGTAGTGGTTTTCGTGGGGGAGCAGATGTCAAACACCCTTTACGATAAAAAGGAGTAAAAACCTTGTAATGAGTCCCATCTTTTTTATTGATAGTCCAAGGCTCCCAAAGCAATGAGCCATTAAAGGTATCAACTTTAACCCCTTTATCGACTAGAAAACGCTTTAGATCTGAATCGCGTGAAATTCGCCATGGTTCATAACAGCGATTCCAGGTGATCATTTCAACATCATAATCTGATATGAGTTTCTCAAAAATGTCACGAGGACGCCCCTGATAAACAGCTAAATTTCCGCTAAGTGAATCATTAAGTGATGTCAATGAGTGGTGCAGCCACCATTGGCTCGCAGAGCCACTCGCATGCTCAGGGCATGTTTGATTGTCGTGAATGTATATCGGTAAAACAGTTCCAGACGCGACGGCTTGTAACAGCGCTGGATTATCACGCAAACGTAAGTCCTGTCGGAACCAGTGTATAGTGATCTTATCTCTCATAAAGGCAATTCTCCTTGACGATTATCTTTCTTGGTTTTTTTTGCTATTTTCTTTTTTGAACGTGTTTTTCGACTCGCATGCTTAATGACAATTTTTTTTGCATTAGAATAATGATCATCGCCTTTCCTGAGCGCATAAAGCTTATCAGCGGCTCTTTTCCTAGCCAACTTCTCATCAACACAAGGGTCGGGGTAGTCTACGGTGTCATAGACGGATTTCCAAGGCTCGTGAATGAGGCTCGTTTCCAGCTTTCCGAGCTCGGGAACCCACTTGCGTATAAAAATCCCATCGGGATCTTGATCAACCCCCTGTTTTATTGGGTTGTAAATACGAATACTGTTGATACCCGTCGTGGCCGATTGCATTTGTACCTGACTGTAATGTATCCCAGGCTCATAATCAACGAATAAACGAGCTAAGTGTAAGGCAGGTTGTCTCCAATCAAGCCAACAATGATAGCTTGCAAAACTCATTAGAAGAGCTCTCATGCGAAAATTCATATACCCAGTTTCGATCAAGCACCTCATGCACGCATCAACCATGGGGTAGCCTGTTTCACCACTCTTCCAAAGATCAAATAAGCTGTTACTCTCACAGCTATCACGTAAATTATCATAAGCCGTATGCATATTACGAAACTCAATCTCTGGTTCATCTTCAAGCTTTTGAATAAAGTGACAGTGCCACCGGAGCCTGGAAAGGAAAGAGCGAAGCGCCCTACTCCATCGTCCATGCGTCGTCGATTGATTCAAACGAATATCATCGTATCGTTGTTGCGCTGCTTGATAAACCTCACGCACGGAGAGCGTACCGAATGCAATGTGCGTAGACAAGCGTGAACAGCTGGATAAGGCAGTCACCGGGGATGACATTTCAGCAGTATAATTCTCGCCGCGTTGGTGTAAAAAAGTACGCAAAAGTTCCAGCGCCTCACGTCTTCCGCCGGGCTGAATGTGAGTGTACGAATCCAAAGTGAGACCCAGTTTCTCAAAGGAGGGCAAATTTGGGTTTAAACAATCACCAGTTGAACGTTCCTTTGCCGGAGGCGTTGGCACCTGCTGACGGTTCATAAAGTGGTACCACCTGGATGACCAGCCATCGCGAGATGAAAGACATCGCACAACACCGTTTCGCTGATATTGCTTCCACTTTATGCCATTCATCGAACAAAAACGCTGTACTTGCTTATCTCGCTCGTACGTCCAGCCATTCCAGGTTTCCTCATGCGAGTACAACGTTTTTAACTGCCCTGTTGACCAGAGTTTTTTTATAATGGAAATAGCATTACCAATCTCCACCTGCAGCTTGAGACCAATTGATTCCAATTGAATTTGTAACGATTGCAAGCAATCGCACAAAAACTGATAATGACGGCCACTCATGTCAGGCTGTGACCACAGCTCAGGTTCCAGTATGTAGAGTGGAATGACACCAGGATGCCGACATGCCTCAAATAACGGCCGGTGGTCGGTTATTCTTAAGTCTCTTTTGAACCAAACTACGTTCATCACTCTCTTATAATTGTTACATAACTGATTATAACTTAATAGATTCAATTTGACAGTAGTAAAATTACTCATTGGCTCTAACGGCTATATGCGTCAATATTAAAGATACATCTTTGAACGTAGTGGTTCTATGATGCATAGCAAAATAATAAATAGGTATTTTCAATAACTTAATTTGATTGCCGCTTTTTTTAAGTAAATCTTATTCTTATAGCCACTCGCCAGGAAGATGGACCAAGTTTGACTTTCGTGCTCACTATTTAAGCAAGAAGATAAAACACTACACCGGCCAGAGACCACGCGCATCAGAACAAATACGTGCTGAATCTGTGCACTCAGTGGCATGAAAGTAACAATTCGAAATAAAACTATAATTTGTTTATAGGCACAGCATTTGTGATTAACGCTAATATTATCGAAGACCTTATGACAAGAGTATGAGGACTCTATCTGACGAGTGGTACAAGATAGCTTATTTGTTTTTAATTTTTTTTTAAAAAAACTAGTTACAAACAATGAGAGGCTTTAACTCGCCCAGGTGAGTAATGGTATCATTGCGTGACAATGCGGTTTCTCGACGTTGAAAAGTAACCTGCAATGTTAAATCCCCCATCACATGATCACGATACAAATCAGCATCATCATTGGTAAAGTAATGAAATAATGCCGCCACTTCTTGATCAGTAAGATCAACATCTGAGTCGTAGTCATCGCAAGTATATCGAATCATCAATATAAGATCACGATAATAGTTAACTACTGAGGACTCAAATAAACATCGGAATCGTGCTTGTTCTGATTTAGGGTGACAAAAAAATCGATAGCGGGAATCAGGGTAGGATTGATATTTGCCGATCAACCAGGCTATTTTTTTAATATAACCATACGGATTAATCTGTTTTTGGTGATTATTAATGTCACCAGTAACGGATTTGATAATCTGTGCCAATTGATAAAACTGACGCTTAAAGTTAACCTTAAACCTGTTAGAGTTGGTTGTAGCTAAGCGCTTTAGTTTACCTTCACCATAAGACGAGACGACAAACTGAAATGCATCATTGAAGTGATTGAGAATGGAACGCGACAAAGCTGTTTTTCTTTTTCTGATATCATACATGAGCTCAACATCCTTGTTATTAACTATAACTAATTTTACATCAATGACAAAATAAAAAATATGACAAATCATAAGACAGGCTCAATAATCTCAAACCACCATTCCAGCGTAAGTCAAAAAGGGAGGATTTACATTAAGCTTAAATTAAAATGATCAAAAAAAACTTATGTCGATAATGAATCAGACAGAAAATTTAAGTTTATTAGCACAAAAACTGGAAAGAAAAAGTGAATCTCACTATAATAAAAAAAAATAGGATCTATACTACTAGTCATCCATTTAATGACGCTATTTACTTGAGAAAAAACCAGAGACTTGACAATGACCATACTAAAAGAGACAGAACAACACTTTCTGAGGATTAAAAACCTATTATCCAAATCAATATCTAACATAGACATTAACGAGTGCAAGTTTCCACTGGGCGAACAGACACTTGATGCACTCAGCTCATCAGCCTGGCTCGTCAGTGAATGGGTAGATATACACTCAAGAGAAAATGCTTTTTCGTTAGGACGATTATTAAAAGAGAAGCCAGGTTTTGCAAAAATAATTCACCCCTCTGTTCATGATGATCGAACGCTCAGCGATAAAGAAATAAATGAATTCCTTGCAAACGAACACGATTATGATACTGCGCATTGCCTGATTTCAGAAAGTGAGACTCTCAACCAGTGTAACAATGCACTCAGCTCCCTCTCAGAACTCATGAGAGACAGCAGCAATAAACTAATTAGTCTCATTGAAATCAAAAAAGCCATCACTCCCATAGTTTACAATGGAAAAAGTTTAGCTAATGACCTATCTGGGATAGAAACACTGAATAGCCATATTACCGAGATGATACCCAACTTAAAAAAGAGCATGCAAAAACTCAAAATCAATCATAAACGAGACTACGCGCTGCACCAAAAACAACTCAAGAGCCTCATTGCGTATATCATCAACATAGAAAAAAAAATAAAATCACTCTTAAGCAATACAGAACAATATGAAAAAGCTGCTTTGCACATCCTAAATCGAATCAAAACACCCATACGACAACTTCAAGAAGAGATAAAAAAAACAATCAAGATCGATGATGCATGGCTACCTGATGTTAATAACAAAATTGCATTATCAACGTGGATTGCTAACTGTTCAGGTTGTGATGAATGGGACTTCACACAAATACGCAGGCATCTAAAAAAACTGTCTCTCTTACGTATGTTGGAAACAGATGGAAACGGACAGTTAAAAAACTTCTTACCTGGCGATATAATGCATAAGCCCGAGGATGTCTTTCATCTACTTTACAATCAAATTTCTCACGAGCAAGATCCTGAAGCATTGTATATCAACCAGTGCGATCTGGCCATTTTAAGCAAACTAAATCCGGATATTTGGAATCAATCGCAAGTTGGATGTCATATCACTCATATTTTAGCCATGATAGGCGCTCGACATAATGACAATACGACCTGCCAACTCTTATCTAACATACTTCTAGACAATAGACATCAGGACGTCAACGCCAGTAGTAAAAATACTGCGAAGTCACTGGTTCTCAGTCGCGTGAAGAGCCACTCACAGTTCTATCCACGAACCTGGAGTCTACTTAATTTTGTCATTCTGGGGTTCACGCTTTACCATAAATCAGCGCGAAATCCGCTGAACGTACAAGACAGATTAGAAGCGCAATACCCTGGCCTCAGATCACTATTGATTCTGATGAAAACATGCTTGTCAGACCACGAGTTCATACAATTAATTGGCTCAGTCGATTATGCAAGCATGCTTATCAACAATACACGAGGCCTATCTCGATCTAAATCATTTACGGTCATACGGCAAATGTGTGATTATGCAAACGGGCAACTTTGCTGCAACAACAATGCACTACTTTTACTTGATGCAAAAACAATCGCATCTAAAAAATACACCGCTATCATACCAGCAAGTTCATTTTACCATGAACTTCCTCTGCTGTTGTTTTGTGACCAATTTGAAAACAGTAAACTCGAATCAGAACTGAAAGCAGCCTATTCCAAAACAAGAGCCATGGTAAAACCGTCTGTGCCACCGTTAATTACCACATCACAAAGCAGCTCGTCTTTTTCTCACGGCGACAAGGAAGATGGCTCGCCAACCTCCGTTGCCTCGGTCTCGTTAGTTGCATCATCCAATGAGGCTTCGTCATCTCGCTTTTTTTCTCAGCAGCCAAAACGAAGTCAGTTGCCGCCGAAAAAAAGAAAAGCTATCAGTGATTCGCTCGACATGAAAACAACAAAAAAAAACAAATCATTATTAATATAAATAAATAAGGATCACCCTGTAAAATAGACAGCAGATTAATACATTAAAGCACTAATGCATCAAGCTGCATGCACGATCACTAACAAACAATATATAAAATAAATTAAAAACCTAAATGCTAACGTCAGACGAATGGATAACAAGGTAAAGAGCGATTCAACACAATGTCAAATCGCTCTTTAGATTCCAACTCATGACTATCTGGAGTAGTAAGCAAGGCATCCTTTAGTGTCATACTTTTCATAAGCCATTTTTTCAGTGCACAGAGGTGCTTCTTTCTCATAAAGTTTTTCTCTTCATTTAGCCCTACATTCGAGCACATTGACATATAAAATATTCTATGTTAACTTATGCGAGACGAAAAACTGACGTTCTAGATAACTCAACCCCATTAATTCAACAGAGGTACAACACTATGAAAAAATCCATCTTATGCGTGATGTCCACATTTGCAATGCTATTATCGACAACAAGCTCTCAGGCAACTACTGTGAACGCCTCCAATGCTTATGGCATCAGCAATCCTGAAAACGCAACCTGGACTGATACGATCAGCGGCAACTGTGCAAATGTTAATATGCCATCAAAAATACTACCCAACACCGAATTCGACGTGAATAAAATTACTTTCAAACCAAATTACAAATACGGTGATATTTGTACTGCAAAATACGTGAACACCACAACTAAGGCTGTTGTTTATGTGACTGTATACAAGGACGTAGAGGTAGGACAATTTATTTCATCGGTAACTGCACCAGGACACGAGACTGCTTTTGGCGCAGTATTATAGCAAATACCAATATCCATCAGAGTAATATTTCTTAGTTTATCGATACTGGAAAAACAGAGGATCTATCCACTCAAGCAAGCTACCATAGCCTGCCTGAGTGGCCCGCCTAGAAACATGAAATAAGAACAAGTTGTCTCCCACCGCAAAAACTCTTTGAAGAGCAGGAGAATGAGGAGGAACTATCAATCCATTACCTCTTTTGGCTTGATACAACTCTTGTACTTGCCCGTCAGAGATTTACGAATATCTGGGTGACATTCCAGTTTTTTCATACGTTCTGCGTCGTTATCTATCAAGCATGTCTCGCCAGAAACTTCCACTAAACAGTTTTTGGACTTAAAATAATATTGCTTAACTGTGTCATAAACCGTATCTTTGTTTAACTTTCCATGACCAGTTACTAATGAACCGTAGGTCGATCTTTTTTCAAAGTACTCAAAACATTCATTGACC
>CACHNP010000043.1 GCA_902581285.1 uncultured Gammaproteobacteria bacterium
ACTGCATTTACAAAAAAGACGAATGTGAATTTATAAGCAGTGACTACGAAGAACTTCATGCTTTTTTAAATGACAAGGAATCAAGTATGCCTGCAGATATCGCGCGCTCTAGTCATATACTTTCATGGAACGAATTCACATCAGAAAAACATCTGCAAGACACAGTAACTATTTATCATTACAATCCCAATGGAGTTACAATTGTCTTAAAACATGACAACAACAATGCCGAGCACATATCATTGTGCACACTAAACAAAAATACAGATTTGATGGGTATTATTAATAACAGACCTAAGGCTACGCAAGAAATTATTTCCCATATACGTAACTATGCTTATTTCCAAAAGGGAAAACTGCTGACTTACAAGAAAAAAAGAGATCAAGTATTAACAAATGACTTATCCCATTCGGAGCCTCACAACAACAATGTTATCCCACTAGTAAAACGAGAGTTCGTTTACGGTATCAATGGACCAACATACATTACTCCAGCAGAAAAAAGATGCTTAGGCCTTCTAATGAAACTACAGACCTCAAAAGAAATAGCTAAATCAACTAACAACTCAGAAAGAACTGTCGAACACCATATTGCTAATATCAAGAAAAAACTAGGCGCAACAACAAGACATCAGTTGTATCAGATTGTTTGCAGCAACCAAATGATATTTTAATCAGATACACAGCACATAACCCCAAGGCTGATTCAACACCATTTGCCGTGACCGTATAATGATTAGCAATTAATTTTATATGTCTTTCAAATATCAAAATGTCATAAAAAACTGTTTACTGACATCAATTGCAAGACAACGTAAGTCTTGAAAGAGCGACATCATTAAACTAAACTGGATAATGAATCCACAAACAAGAAATCAAAATGAAATTCATACAGGCGCACGCTCACGAAATAAAAAAACACATTCACTTTATTGCAGAACTACGCATTTCCGCATTTAAGGACTTCCCTTACCTCTACGATGGCACCATAGAATACGAAGAGAAATACCTTAAACGATATTGTGAATCAAAAAACAGCGTTGCCATACTTGTACAAGATAACAATAAGATTGTTGGCGTGATTACTGGTTGCCCACTAAAAGACGAAGACATTGAATTTCAAACTGCCTTTACAAGTCACAGCATGAACATTAATGATTTTTTTTTACATTGGAGAATGTATACTGACAGCAGAATACCAAGGCAGAGGTCTATTTAGACAGTTACTATCCAAACTACACAAATATGCTAAAAACAATAGCATAGCCAAGAGAATGGTTGGCTGTGTTGTCATGAGAGATCAAAACCACCCACGACGACCTGCTAACTACGTCTCAATTGAATCAAAATTAAAGCGAAATGGGTTCAAAATCATGCCAGAAGTAATCGCACATTATAACTGGAAAGATATAGATCAAATCAACGAAACCAGCCACCCAATGCAATTCTGGGAGATGGTAAGTTAACTGAATCTCAATGCATTTACAAGCCCTTGACAGATTACAGACACTTCGATAGCATCTAGAAATGAGTAAATTATTTTACACAATTCAAAACATGATTGGCGCTTTTACAGTGTCATCACTTTATTCTGTCTCTCATCGGGTCAACCGAGTGATATGCCTGTGTTAAAACAGGCTTAAAAATCCACTTAACACAGGCTAACCCAAAAATCATCATCAAAATTAATTATAAAACAGAATGAGGTTGTCATGTCACTCAGCAAAATCAAATCACCTAAACAGAAAAAAAACTTGCATCAAATATTTAATCACGAGACACATGCTTGGTTATGTTGGTTTCTATGCTCATGTTTTATTTTCTATAAATACCTCTTACAGGTTTCACCCAGCATCATGACTCATGAACTGATGCAAGCATTCAAGCTAGATGGGTTGGGCTTAGGGAGTCTTGCTGCATGTTATTTTTATGCCTATCTTTGCATGCAGCTCCCAGTGGGCATTCTACTCGACCGCTACAATCCTCGAATTTTAATCAGTACTGCCATTCTAACATGCAGTCTTGGTGCTTTTATATTTAGCCACTCTGATACACTCCTTTTTGCTCAAATTGGCCGTGTTCTGATCGGGGTTGGAGGAGCTTTTTCTGCCGTCGGCACGATGAAAATAATCACTATGTGGTTTCCAGCAAGGCGATTTGCATTGATGTCTGGGTTAATGATGGCCATGGCAATGCTTGGTGCTGTTGGCGGAGAAGCCCCGCTATCTATCCTTGTTAAACAAACAAGCTGGCGTGCCAGCATTCAATACTGTGCTCTTGCCGGAATTTGCCTGGCGTGCCTTGTGTTCTTAATTGTTAAAAACAAAGAACAAACGAATAAATCTGAAGGTCAAATGACGTTAAAATCACTCAAATATGGACTTATTCAAATACTAAGAAACAAACAGACCTGGTTGCTTTCTTTTTATTCGGGGTTAGCATTTGCACCCATCTCTGCTTTTGCAGGCCTATGGGGTGTGCCCTTTATCTGTCAAAAATACAGCCTCACAAAAGACATGGCGGCGACCTTTGTTTCATTATCCTTCATCGGTTTTGCCATTGGTTCACCATTTGCAGGATGGCTATCAGATACAATAAAACGCCGCAAGTTGATTATGATCAGTGGCACCGCAACCAGCTTAATATCAATCTCTACGATTCTCTACTGGACACACTTAAAACCGATTGAACTAGGTATTTTATTTTTAATTTTTGGTTACTCATCCGGTTTCTTCTTTGTTTCGTTTGCAACCATGCGAGAAAATCACGACACAAGCTTAAGTGGCACATCGATCGGATTTATCAACATGTTCAACGCGTTATTTGGAGCAATCTTTGAACCTCTCATTGGCTACGCCCTTGATCATGAATGGACCCATATTCTTCACAATGGAACTCGCGTATTTTCCACGCACGCCTACCAATATGCTCTGAGCATTTTACCAGTGGGTCTTGTGATTGCGTTACTGTGTCAATTTGGCATAAAGGAAACACACTGTCAAAATTACAGCCCACCTAATGACTAAGAACGTGGAAAGAAGAAATAATACCGAGTAATCTAAATATAACTGAATCACTCTGACAATTCGACCCAAGGCCCTTTTTTCATACGAGAGAAGTAATAGGTTACTCGACCTGCAAACAAACCAGCAGTCATACCAGACACAACCAACAACGCAATTTCGAAAGTGGTATTATTGGCAATGTTTGGATTCGCATCTAATTCGTAACCGAAATAATACTTACTTGAGAAAATAATCAAAATTAGAATTAATGGTAAGTTCGAACCAGGGATTGCAACTAATTTTTTTTCCTTATCAACGGATACGCCTTGCAACTTTGCTTGCAACAGCCCCATAAACAAACCCAACATCAGCGCGACAACAAAAGTTCCAACAGAAAGATAGTGAATACCGAATTTAAGGTACAGAGTTTCAACTGACATGTATGTAAAAACAATTGGCATAATCAGCATTTTATAGATGGAAACAACACCATCCTTCCGTGATATCACACCAATAAAAATACAATAAAAAAACAACAAGTACACCCATATCGGCGTACTCTTTAATGCTTGCCATATTCCATTTAGCAAATCATGCATAATATTTCTCCTTAACTGTATTCTTATAGCCTATATAAATAATTCAAATCACGCAATTAAATAATTGATGTAATCATGGCTTTAAGCCGGCCCCTAAAAAAAAGATAAAGAAATCTCTATTTCGGATAAACCTTTGCCAGATTAAACCAAGTAAGAGAATTTTAAATATCAACGCCTCAAAAAAGTCACATCTAAGTAATCGCGTACTAATAGAGAAAAAAAGATAAAATACCGTATTCAGCCCATTTTAAAAATCACATACCCGAATAAAAAAAGGCGCCATTGGCGCCTTTCACTTTACGAATGTAAGCAGAATCACCAACCAGTTGCTTGAGCAACACCTTGGCCAATCTCAGCAGGAGATTTAACCGTGTGAACACCGGCTGCCTCAAGTGCCGCGAACTTTTCTGCAGCAGTACCTTTACCACCAGCAATGATTGCACCCGCGTGCCCCATACGCTTTCCAGCAGGAGCAGTAACCCCTGCAATATAAGAAACTACCGGCTTGGTAACGTTGTCTTTAATGAATTGAGCTGCTTCTTCCTCTGCTGAACCACCAATTTCACCGACCATCACAATGGCTTCTGTTTGTGGATCTTCTTGAAACATACCCAGAACGTCAATAAAGTTAGTACCTGGAATCGGATCACCTCCGATACCGACGCAAGTACTCTGACCAAATCCCAATTTAGTGGTTTGATTAACCGCCTCATAGGTTAATGTACCTGAACGCGACACAATCCCAACTTTACCCGGCTGATGAATATGCCCTGGCATAATACCAATTTTACACTCGCCTGGCGTAATCACACCTGGGCAATTTGGGCCTATGATACGAACATTCTTACCAGCAATGTAATCTTTTACGACTAGCATATCCATGACAGGAATACCTTCTGTGATCGCGATAATTAATTCTATACCAGCATCAACAGCTTCTAAAATTGAATCTTTACAAAAAGGAGCTGGCACGTAAATGACACTCGCCGTAGCACCGGTTTTATGAACAGCATCACTCACACTATCAAACACGGGTAAGCCCAAGTGCTCTTGACCGCCTTTACCAGGAGTGACACCACCAACCATTTGCGTTCCGTACGCAATGGCCTGCTCAGTGTGCAATGTACCCTGCTTACCGGTTAATCCCTGACAAATAACTTTCGTGTTTTTATTAATTAATACACTCATGATTCCACCCCTACTTCTTTAGCTAATGAGACAACCTCTTTTGCCGCTTCTGAAAAATCATTAGCCGCAACAATATTCATGCCACTCTCAGCTAATAACTTCGCACCCAAATCGGCATTGTTTCCTTCTAATCGAACAACAACAGGTACCTTCAGACCAATTTCAGCAACAGCCGCCATGATGCCTTCAGCAATCAAATCACAACGAACAATGCCACCAAAAATATTAACCAATATGGCCTTCACACTAGTATCAGAAACAATGATCTTAAATGCCTCAGTCACACGTTCTTTAGTCGCGCCACCACCAACATCGAGAAAGTTAGCAGGCAATCCGCCATGTAACTTAATTAAATCCATGGTTGCCATCGCAAGGCCGGCACCATTAACCATACAACCAATGTTCCCATCGAGTGAAATGTAGTTCAACTCCCATTGCTGAGCACGATTTTCACGCTCATCTTCTTGCGTGGTGTCACGCATTTCACGCAATTCTTTTTGACGATAAAGCGCATTATCATCAATATTCACTTTAGCATCTAAACAAATTAACGTGCCTTCTTGAGTTAAAACCAATGGGTTAATTTCCAACAAACCAAGGTCTTTTTCAACAAACATGTTATACAAACCTGTCGCAAGCGCACTGAAAGAACGCATAAGAGATTTATCTAGTCCTAACGCAAAAAACATTCGACGACAATGAAATGGCTGCATACCAATTTCAGGATCAATTGCAACCTTAACAATTTTCTCAGGAGTTTTCTCAGCCACTTCCTCAATATCCATACCACCTTCAGTGGAAGCCATAAAGACAACGCGCTGACTAGCACGATCAACAACCGCGCCCAAATAAAGCTCAGAAGCAATGTTAGACGGCTCTTCAATTACTAGCGAATTGATCGGCTGACCACGCTCATCTGTTTGAAAGGTGACCAAACGGCGCCCCAGTAAATCTTTCACTGTATCCAATAACTCTTCTTTTGTGTCAACTAACTTAACACCACCAGCTTTACCACGGCCGCCGGCATGAACCTGTGCTTTAACCACCCAACGATCTGTACCCAAGTTATTTGCGGCACTGATTGCATCTTCCGCATTAAACACCACTTCAAAATTAGGTACGGGAACACCATATTCCTTTAACAAATTTTTTGCTTGATACTCATGTAAATTCATACTTATCTCACTTCTCTAATTAAAAAAAAGCGATGATGTGAACCACCATCGCCGGCTAAAAAAAAAACTAAACCCCGATTATCAAACGCGCAGGGTCTTCAATTAGTTCTTTGATCATTTTCAAAAAACTTACCGATTCTTTACCATCGATAACCCGATGATCGTATGATAACGCCACATACATCATAGGACGAATCACAATTTCACCGTTTTCAACCACAGGTCTTTCGACAATGTTGTGCATACCCAAAATTCCGGTCTGCGGTGGATTAATGATTGGTGTGGACATCATTGATCCATAGACTCCACCATTTGTAATGGTAAAAGTACCTCCAGTCATATCTTCAATCGCCAATTTCCCTTCTTTTGCTTTAACTGCATAATCTTTAATTGAGCCTTCAATATCAGCCATACTCATGTTTTCAGCATTACGCAAAATGGGCACCACCAAACCACGCGGAGATCCGATTGCGATACCAATATCAAAGAAATTATGATATATGATATCGTTACCATCGATCGACGCATTCACTGCTGGGAATTGCTTTAACGCATGCACAACGGCTTGTGTAAAGAAAGACATGAAACCCAAACGAATCCCGTGTTTTTTCTCAAACTGATCTTTATAACGAGCTCGCAAATCTCGAACTGGCTTCATATTTATTTCATTAAACGTCGTTAGTAAGGCAGCAGTCTGCTGAACCTCCACCAAACGCTCCGCAATTTTAGCACGTAAACGCGACATTGGAACGCGTTTTTCAGTGCGTGACCCCATGACCTCAGATGAGCCGCTAGAAACCGTACTCGCATCTGTTGATTGAGACTTAACCAGATCAGACTTTGTCACTCTACCATGTCGACCAGACCCCTTAACGGCAGCAATATCAACACCACTTTCCTTTGCTGCGCGCCTTGCTGCTGGCCCAGCATTCGCAGTATCAGATTCCGACGTAACAACATCAGAGACTTCTTTTGCAGCCGAATCCACCGCAGGTGCCTCTGCAGCCGAATCCACCGCAGGTGCCTCACCCTCGATCAGTACTGCTAATAGTTGATCAGCAGTAACAATCTCGCCTTCCTGAACTTTGACCTCTTGCAACACACCGGAGCTTGGCGCAGGAACTTCCAACATGACCTTATCCGTTTCAAGATCAATAAGGTTCTCATCCCTAGTTACAGCATCACCCGGTTTTTTATACCATTTAGCCACTGTTGCATCAGTCACTGACTCAGGCAGGGTTGGCACTTTTATTTCTATTGACATAATTTTTCCTTACTTTTCTCTATTGTTCATCATCAAATGGTTCAAAACCGCCAAGACTCAATGCTTGCGACACCAGCTCTTTTTGTTGTTTTTTGGCCAACGCCGCATAGCCCGCAGCAGGCGCAGCACTAGGTGGACGACACGCGTAGCGTAATGCCATTCCCTCACGCTTGGACTTGACCAAACGACGACGTGTAATAAACCAAGCACCCTGATTCTTTGGTTCTTCCTGACACCAAACAAGTTCGGTGGCATTAGGGTAGTCACCTAAAACACGAGACAACTCTTGATAAGGGAAAGGGTATAGTTGTTCTACTCGGATTATCGCAATGTGCTTAATGTCTTCAGCACGTCTTTTTTCAAGTAAATCATAGTAGACCTTACCACTGCAGACCACCACACGAGTCACTTCATTTAAATCCAACACATCCTGCTCAGGAATAACCAAATGAAAAAAACCATCAGACAAATCTTCTAATGAAGAAACGGCCAGCTTGTGCCTGAGCAAACTTTTAGGCGACATTACAATCAACGGTTTTCTGTATGGTCGAAGCACCTGCCGACGCAACAAGTGAAAAATCTGCCCCGGTGTGGTAGGCACACAAACCTGAATATTCTCTTGCGCACAAAGCTGCATGTACCGTTCTAATCGAGCCGATGAGTGCTCAGGCCCCATCCCTTCGTAACCGTGAGGCAGTAGCATCACTAAACCAGACAAACGATTCCACTTTTGCCAACCTGAACTTATAAACTGATCGATAATGACCTGCGCCCCGTTAGCAAAATCGCCAAATTGCGCTTCCCAGATAGTAAGAACTTCTGGCTCCGCAATAGTGTAGCCATATTCGAAGCCCAATGCCCCAGCCTCAGATAGCAATGAATTGTAAATATCGATACGAGTCTCGCCTTTAGCCAAACTTTTTAGTGGCATGTGTCGCTCGCCAGTATTCTGATCGTGTAATACAGACTGGCGATGAAAGAACGTGCCTCGCTCACAGTCTTCTCCAGACAACCGAACAGAAATCCCCTGATTAAGCAACGTCGCATAGGCCATGGTTTCAGCATAACCCCAATCGATCTTAATTTCACCACGCGTCATTTTTTGACGATTCTTCATGATCATACCAACGTTACGCTGCAGCTGAAAGCCGTCAGGCAGAGATTCCAGGCCATTAGCTAATTGAGTGATCGTTTCCCTGGTGACAGACGTGTCTGCGTGAACCGTCCAATTACGATCTAGATATGGCGTCCAGTTACTATGGTAATGATCAGACAAACCATGAGACAACGTTGCGGCAACTTGTTTACCCGCATCTAAGTCATCACGAAAAGAGCCCCATAACGTATCCACATCGGACTGCGTTACAACACCTTGCTCTATTAAGTGCTTTGCGTACAATGTTCTTGACCCAGGGTGCGCATCGATTTTCTTGTACATCATGGGTTGAGTTGCTCTAGGCTCATCAACCTCTTGGTGTCCGTGGCGTCGGAATCCAACCAAGTCAATCACAACGTCTTTCTTAAATCGATATCGATATTCACAAGCCAATTGAGCGACCAGAAATACTTTTTCAGGGTCATCCGCATTCACATGGATAATTGGCGCACTAATCATTTTAGCAATTCCAGTGCAGTACATTGATGAGCGCGAATCATGAACATCGCTGGTAGTAAAACCAACCTGGTTATTCAAAACAATATGAACCGAACCACCCAAAGTGTATGCGTGCGTATTCGCCATTGCCAGTGTTTCCATCACGACACCTTGCCCAGCGAACGCAGCATCTCCGTGAATCATGACTGCCAAAGCATAATCATCATCTCCATCACTTCCGTAATGATGCTCTTGTCGTGCACGCGTTGAACCCATCACCACAGGATTTATAAATTCCAAATGAGAAGGGTTAAAAGCCAACGTTAAATGAAGGGGCCCTGAGGGTGTCATCACATCACTGGAGTAACCTCTGTGATATTTCACATCGCCAGACGTCATCCCATAATCTTTCGTACCATCGAACTCAGAGAACAAATCTTTTGAAGGCTGCCCCAAAACATTCACCAGCATGTTAATACGTCCGCGGTGAGCCATACCAATTTTAATTTCTTTCACCCCCAGCTTAGCAGAGCACTCGTTAAGTGACCGCATCATGGGAATTAAACTATCCACACCCTCGTTTGAAAAGCGTTTTTGACCTGGGTATTTGACATCTAGATACTTTTCTAAACCCTCGGCCCTGTTGAGGTCTGATAAAATTGTTTTTTTATCATCCGCAGATAGATTAGCTGAAGCCAAGTCACTTTCAATGTACTGCAACAACCACTTTCTTTCAGCTTCGTCTTCAACATGCGCAATCTCAAATCCTGCAGTACCACAATAATGCAATTCTAATGCTCGCTTGATTTCTTTCAAGGATGCAACATCACTGGGGGTCACTCCCCTCGTCAAAAAATCAGACGCTAAATCTTGTTCAGACAAACCATGAGAATCCAGCATCAGTCGCTTATCAACGGTACTGGCTTCCAGCGGGTTAACATTTGCAGAAATATGCCCGTAAGAACGAAATGCTTCAATATAAGAATCAACATTGGCTTGCTTCTCAACCACGTTCGGCAAAACAACCTGCGACGGCTGAGAGGCCATCTTAGCAAACGAACGTCTGATTTCTGCATGAGAATACTCAGGATTGGATGAACGCTCTCTTAAGCTATCAAAGTAAACTTGCCACTGCGAAGAGACCGAGTTAGGGTCTTGCAGAAACATTTCATACAAGCCGTCGACATACGCTGCACTGTTGCCATCCAAATAACCCGATGTTTCAAATCGATCGTATTGTGATTTACCATTTCCAGATTTCATTACAAAAGCCCCTCAGATTACTACGCGTCTTTACCTGTTATCATTTCGTGTTTTAATTTGCCGATAGCCCGTGTAGGATTCAACCCTTTAGGGCAGACATAAGCGCAATTTGATATACTACGACAACGAAAGACCTTATAAGGATCCTGTAGCTCACTCAATCTTTCGGCTTTCTTGGTGTCTCTGGAATCCACTACGAAGCGATAAGCTGCTAAAAGTGTGGCAGGGCCCAGAAATTTGTCTGGATTCCACCAGTATGACGGACAAGAACCAGAACAGCACGCACAAAGAATACACTCATACAACCCATCCAGCTTACTTCTTTCTTCGGGGGATTGTAAACGCTCTGTTTCAGGAAGCTCATCCTCATTCTGTAAATAAGGTTTAATAGTTTCGTACTGTTTAAAAAAGTCTTTCATATCAACAATCAAATCACGAATCACAGGAAAGCCTGGCAGCGGCTGTATAACCACCCTATCTGGCAAATCCACAAGCTTTGTGATACAAGCCAAACCATTTTTGCCATTGATATTCATTCCATCCGAACCGCATACCCCCTCGCGACAAGAACGTCTGAAAGTTAAACTTGGCTCCTGCTCTTTTAATGCTTCAAGCGCACTCAACAGCATCGTGCCATTGACCAATGACAAATCCAGTTGGAAATCCTGCATATATGGCTGCTGATCCTTACCTGGGTCATAACGATAAATTGAAAATTTCATCACTCTCTTTTTAGACATCACACACCCCCTTAGTGCTCTCTAATCTTGACTGGTATTGGATCAATGTGCTTTGGCTGCATATTGACTTCTCTATGAGAAAAAGAACCATCACCAAAAATAATAGTGTGTTTCACCCATTCGTCATCGTTCCTTTCAGGGCAATCGAAACGATAATGCGCCCCTCGACTTTCCGTTCGATGCAAGGCTGAACGCGCCGTAGTAAGAGCCGTCTCCATTAAGTTGTCCAACTCGAGCATTTCGATTCGAGTGGTGTTAAATGTGGTACTGACATCACCCAGTTTCGCTCGCTGTAAACGTTCATTCAACTCTTCGAGCTCCTGCATTGATTTTTCCATTGGTTCTTTATCACGGAAAACCGCAAAAGAATCTTGCATAATCTGACGCAAACTAGTTCGAATTTCATAAGGGTCTTCTGTGTTATTTGGGTTATTCCAACGCTCCAATCGACCCATGGCCCTATCGATATCTGCTTTATCTTCGTCACGATAGCCCAGCCCCTTAGCTAGCTCATCTTCAAGCTTCAGTCCCACTGCGCGACCAAAAACCACCAAATCGAGTAATGAGTTAGTACCAAGTCGATTTGCACCATGCACAGACACACAAGCACACTCACCCGCAGCATACAACCCTTCAACAATCTGATCTTGTCCAGATGCGTTTAGCGTAATGACTTGCCCATGGAAATTCGTTGGAATACCACCCATTTGATAATGGCAAGTCGGCAACACCGGAACAGGCTCTTTAATTGGGTCCACATTCGCAAAGTTACGCGCTATTTCCAATATACCCGGCAATCTCTCGTTTAATAAATCTTCTCCTAAGTGATTGAGTTTCAACATAACATGGTCACCCTTCTCACCACAGCCGCGGCCCTCTCGAATTTCACGAATGGACGACTGAGACACAAAGTCACGACAGTCTAAGTCTTTTAAATGCGGAGAATAACGCTCCATAAAACGTTCACCATCTTTGTTGATAAGGTACCCACCCTCACCACGACAACCTTCGGTCATCAAGCACCCAGCGCCATAAATACCAGTTGGATGAAACTGCCAGAATTCCATGTCTTGCAAAGGAAAACCAGCACGCGTTATGAGCCCCATTCCGTCGCCTGTGTTGTTGTAAGCATTTGTTGTGCTAGCATAAATCTGACCACCGCCACCGGTAGCTAACACCGTCGCTTTCGCTTTGAAATAACAAATCTCACCGGTTTCAATGCACATCGCAATAACACCAGCGACACCACCAGAGTCCGCCTTGATCAGATCCATTGCAAACCACTCATTGTAGAAATGGGTCTTCGCTTTGATATTGCCTTGGAATAAGGTATGCAGCATAGCATGGCCTGTTCGATCCGCTGCAGCACAAGTACGTCGGCCTAATTTTTCTCCAAAATTCACTGTATGGCCACCAAATGCGCGCTGATAAATTTTGCCGTTTTCAAGCCGTGAAAATGGCATTCCCATGTGCTCCAGCTCAATCACAGATTGAGCTGCATTCATACACATATACTCAACCGCCTCCTGATCACTCAAGCAATCAGAACCCATCACCGTGTCGTACATGTGGTATTCCCACTTATCTTCCATCACATTACCCAACGGAGCAGCGATACCACCTTGCGCCGCAACCGTGTGCGACCGAGTCGGATAAACTTTAGAGATCACAGCCACTTTGTAATTAGACTGCGCCATCTGCAAAGCTGCACGCAACCCAGACCCACCTGCACCAATAATCACAGCATCGAAATCTTTAGTTTTAATATTCATGTTTTTCCTTTCCTCAAATCACTTTGCACTAAAGCCAGACGGCTTACTTATGACTTCCAAAAAATCAGCACCAGCCAAACGACATAACTCAGCATCACTAAAACAATCAAGCACTCCAATATCAGTCTCACTGTCTTTTTATGAACATAATCAGTCAGCACTGTCCATAAGCCAATCCAGGCATGCCAGCAAACCACTAACAAGGCAAAAATAGTTACACCCTGCATCCATAGCTTAGAAAACAACGTTTTCCAACTAGCTAGAGAGAAACCCGAAAAAAGCAACCAACCAATAGCAATGAAGTAAAACAAAGCCAGTACCGCGGTTATACGCTGCATTTGCCAATCTCTTAAACCTCGCTTAGAAACACTTTCCGCTTTCACATCCATACCCAGACTCCCACAAGCACAATAGATAGAACCAATAAAACAAAAATGACTGCTGCTGATTTTGTTGCAGCAGAAAAACTTTCTCCATACCCCATGTCCATAATCAAGTGACGAACTCCCGCAATCACATGATAAATGGTCGCCACCAAGGTAACCCAAATAAGCAATTTCAAAACAAAACTCTCATGACTTACTATCCCGACAACCAAAGATGAGCTCAACAATAAGTGCAACTGATACAGCGCAACGGGGATTAAAAGAAACATTAACACCCCGCTAATTCTATGAGCAATCGAAACTAATGCGGTTAACGGAAATTTAAAACTCATCAAGTTCAAATTAACAGGCCTTTTATTGACCATTACAGACTCCTTGGCTCCATTTGACATAACAATTATACATAAAAAAATAATCGAAAAGTTATTAGATAATATAAAACATATTAACTCGGATAATCGAGTTAAGCGCATTATAGCTTCAGTCCACCCGGATGACAAATACATAATTTTATCAATTAAAGGCACACGACCCTTTTTTAAACTCAACCAGCTTTAAAACTGGATTAACATTGAGTATAGTATCTACGGTGACTACAAAGGAGACGAAATGACTTCCCAGGAAAACGATAATAAAGCAACACTACGCATACATAATACTGAATTAAGCTTTCCGATAAAACGAGGTAGTTTTGGTAACGAAGTTATTGCCATTACTGAGTTAGCAAAAGAACAAAAGTACACTTTTGACCCAGGCTTTGTCTCCACCGCATCATGCGAGTCCAAAATCACTTACATCAACGGCTCTAAAGGCGTACTATTACACCGAGGATACCCCATAGACCAACTGGCATTTCACTCAGACTACATGGAAACATGTTATCTGCTAATGAATGGCGAGTTACCCAATCTTGAGCAAAAGAATGCTTTTGTTGAAAAAGTCAAACACTATGGAATCGTACACGGCCAAATTGATGCTTTTTTCAACGGATTCAGGCGCGATGCCCACCCCATGGCCATCATGGTCGGCGTAGTCGGTGCGTTATCCGCGTTTTATCATGACTCATTAGATATAGAAGACCCCGACTCACGCGAAGTGTCGGCTATTCGCTTAATCAGCAAAATGCCAACTCTAGCTGCCATGTCTTACAAATACGCCATTGGCCAACCGTTCATGCCGCCTAAGAAAAAATATGACTTCAGTAGCAATTTCCTTCATATGATGTTTGGAACCCCTTATGAAGACAGCGAACCGAACCCAGTTCTAGCTAAAGCCCTCGATCGTATTTTCATTTTACACGCAGACCACGAGCAAAACGCTTCCACAACCACGGTCCGCGTCGCGGGTTCAACTGGAGCCAACCCATTTGCCTGCATCTCTGCTGGTATTGGCGCCCTTTGGGGCCCAGCCCATGGTGGAGCGAATGAGGCCTGCCTCAATATGCTCAAACAAATTGGCTCAGAAGAAAACATAGATACCTACATTAAAAAAGCAAAAGATAAAAATGACCCCTTTAGACTAATGGGGTTTGGTCACCGGGTGTATAAAAATTACGACCCGCGCGCCAAAGTTATGCAACAAACCTGCCACGAAGTTCTTGATGAAATTGGACTTAAAAATGACCCGTTGTTTAGACTTGCGATGAAATTAGAAAAAATTGCACTAGAAGACGAGTACTTCATTGAGAAAAAACTCTATCCCAATGTTGACTTTTATTCAGGTATCACGCTCAGCGCTTTAGGCATACCCACAAACATGTTCACCGTTATTTTTGCACTTGCAAGAACCGTTGGATGGGTTTCTCACTGGATGGAAATGCTAGCTGACTCTTCTTTTAGGCTAGCACGACCAAGGCAATTATACACCGGGCCAACCGAGCGACCATTTGTTCCTTTGAACCAAAGAGACTAACCAGCCCGCCTGATTAAAAAAAAATTAACTATACGCCCCACAGCGTGTAAAAATCAATATAAAATAATTGCAACTCTTTGCAAAAACGATTAACATCACCTTCTCTTTCAGGCAATGATGAAATTGCGTTAAATTAAAGATAACAACCTGGGTTTTATCTTTCGATTTAATATAGCGATCACTGAAAAACTCAATCTTATGCACATTTTCTTATACTATCTTTGCGCCACAATGAAAATAAGCGCTAATATCAAGCAACAAATAATAAGAAACATATAAAACAGTAAGTTAGAACAAAAAAAAACACTGTCAATTTATAATCAATTTGATGCGAACCTTAAAATATCAACCCTTTATAAATTAATAAATAAAGTTTTCAACATATTTATCCACAGCATTTGTGGATAAAAAATTCATACGCCAACATAGCTGACAGATAAGCAAAAAGCCCTATCAAAACACCACCACTAAAGCAAACATGCAACCGTCACGTGCAACCATTCACACAAAAAGCAACCACCAAAAAATCTCAATACTCTGCTCAACTTGTAGCATCAAAATAAACAAAAAATAAATTAACTCAAATGAACTTAAGCCTACCTTTCAATATCGTTTGAAGGTAAAATAAAAAATCATGATATTAGACAAGTCTGATATCCAAACCAATAAACCACGTTTTAGGAAGCAAAGTGTCAATTACAAAACTAACCCACTCCCTCAAAAAATACCATACACCCACTTTACCCCATTCCATCTGGACTAATCCACTCCACTACATCACTTGTGTATTTGGCATTGGCGCTTTACCCATTCCAGGCACCTGCTCCACTGTGGCAGCCATTGGCTTAGCCTTCATACTAAAGTCACTGAGCATCGATTATCAAATCGCTATCCTAATTGTCCTCAATGCATTCGGTGTCTGGCTTTGCGGCATAACTAATAGAGACTTTGGCACTCACGATCACCCAGCAGCTGGTTTCGATGAATTCGTCACATTTCCAATTTGCTTAATTCATGTCCCGTGGCACTGGCCATACATCCTATTTGCATTTTTAACTTTTAGAGCCCTGGATATACTCAAGCCCGAACCCATAGGTTACATCGATCGCAATGTCTCCGGTGGTTTTGGTGTCATGCTAGATGATATTGTTGCAGCACTTATCACCTTAGCCATTATGCAAATCATCATCTTGGTCACCCCACTTTAAACAGCTACCAAGAAAAATAGGGTTTCATTAATAAAAAGACACTTCCAACTTTGACAGTGTGTCGTTTTCGTTTACGTATTTAACTAACTCATGCTTACTTGGAGATTTAAATTTATAGCGCAACGTTTTAACATAAAACTCAACCGTACGCGGCGATAGATCCATCTGCCTAGCCGCTTGAGGCACAGTTAACCCCTCCGCAATAAGTTTTAAAGTCTCTCTTTCTCTCATAGTAATTGTGATTTCAACACCATCCTTGATTAATGAATAGCGCTGCCTAGACAAACACGGTTTGGTGTTGACAGACGCTAGCCTCAATGTTGGTTCAGAGCCACCTGTAACCCCTTCAATCAAATCATCCCATAAACAATTCATAATTCCCCTCACAGTGACAAAGTGTATATTATTTAAGCAGAAAACAAAGATTCGCCTTTCTTAATCTTGATTTAATATATTAAATAGGCATTATTTTGTCAATACTTAATTACTTTAATAAAGTTATAAAAAAATAATTTTCACTAAAAAAGCACTCTAATATCATATTTAGACACGTTTTTTTTCATCAACCTGTTGTTTGAATTGAATAAATTGTTTTATGAGCTAGGATTCCAAATTATTTTTTTGTATTATTATAATACGATTTAGATGGAAAAATACCTTACAAAGGAGCGTAAAATGAGCATAGACCAAGCACTTGCCTCATCAGGAGAAAGATTACGACGAGCTAGAATTCTTGCAGGCATCTCCACCAGACGCGAATTTGAGGAAAAACATCAAATCAGCGCGAACACGCTACAAGGCTGGGAACAAGGTAAAAACCCATTATCACAAAAAGGCGCCAGACGAGTTATTAACGCCCTCAAAGAAGAAGGGTTGATTTGCACAGTCGAATGGTTAATCAACGGCACCGGCATGCCCCCGCGCCAATACGAAGCAATGAATGCCGGCATTAGAAAAGAGTTACAGCAAAACAATTCAATCATGGAGCATAACCTTCGTGAAGAAGAAACGATTTATAAAGAGTTACAACTATTCAGACAAAACAACCCAAACGCAATCGTATTAACGGTTGCCGACGACGCCATGGAACCGTATTACTCTGTTGGAGACTATATTGGTGGAATTCAACTATTCAATCAAGAAATTAGCAGTTACACAAACACCATTTGCATACTCGAAATGGAAAACAACTTCATATTACCTAGGCTGTTACAACCTGGGCAAAAACCCAACACATTCACAGCAGCCTGCACAAACTTCAAAACCAACGCAACACCGCTCAACATTTTTAATGTCAAAATAATCAGCGCCGCACCGATTTTATGGCACAGAAGAAAAATTTCGACTCTAAAGTAACGTTATCCCTGTTTTTTAGAAAGTGACGCAATTTCAATTGATCGCAATTGCTTGGCAACCTTGTCCAGAATAGCATTTATAAATTTATGACTATCTTGAGCACCAAAGTCTTTAGCCAGCTCAATCGCCTCATTTATAACAACCTTAAACGGAACCTCTAAATTACACGAAAGTTCGTAAACCGCTAAACGCAATACCGAACATTCAATTCGCCCCACTCTTTCTATTGGACGATCTAAATAAGGTATGAAAAGCGCATCAATCTCCTCAATCTTCTGCGCTAATTTTAAAAATACATCTTTAACAT
>CACHNP010000044.1 GCA_902581285.1 uncultured Gammaproteobacteria bacterium
TCCTCGTCATCGTGAGAAGTGTTAGCCTCTTCCGTCATTGCGAGAAGCGTCAGCGACGAAGCAATCCAGCTCTCCCGTCAGTACGAAGAGCACAATCGCCAAAGCAAATTAATGATTAAAAACTAATAATGATTTCTCATGTATACCAAAGCGACGGCAATCGTTATCGATAGAAACTAATTGATTACTAAAAAATTCAAATTTTTCCTTGCCATAATGAGAGTCTCTTATCAAACTACAACGCTGATTCATAGAAGAGTGTAAGGGTTCTATTTTAGATTTATAAAAAAACAGAAGATTATTTCTGTCAGATACATACTTACTGTGATCACTATCAAAATCTGGTGTACATGCTTTATACTCATCAATTAGATTCTCAAGCAGAGATTGATACAAACGAACAAGTCTTGCGTTCGAAGACGAATTACCCCTTCCATTAAAAAATTTGAAATCAAGAAGATTGATGAAAGCATAAAGTATTTTGCTAAAATTCGAATTAAAACTAAGACACAAACCCTTAATACTTCTGTCACAAAAAGCATGATTAAATAAATCAAATAAAAGAGATGTGTTATTTGCACCGACTATTTTTCCGTTTTCAATAAACGATAGATCACTGAGATCTTGCAGCCCTCGAGTAATGTACAAGAACAAACGAACGAAATGTGCGCGCAATTTAAACAACCCGATCAAAACAGAACTCATGCCAACCAAAACGCATCTGAGACGAGCATATATGACTGAGTTAGCTATATAGAACATCTGATTAAGCAAACCAACGGCTTCGTTTTTAAATGGCACCTTATCGTCAAGTGCATTTTCTGAGCCCCGACTATCAGAGCAGTATTCGGTTAGGTACGTCTTTAACTGTGCAAAAAAGTGTGTACTAAACAACTGTTCCACAAAAAGTCGATTTTCAGCTTTATTATGCGATTTTAGATAATATGAAAACTTAACCATAATATGCTGGAACACATCCGGCTGAAATCGAGCGTTTCTCAGTAGTTTAATAATGATCTCTACTTCTGGCGTTTTAAGATAGTCTGAAAAAAGTGTCTTTATTTCATAAAGATTATTAAAAATAGGAGAAACAAGGTTGGGTTTTGATATCACTAATTGTTCCTTGAAATCTCGTGCAAGACTGAAAGAATCCTGACTATCGTCAAATAATCTTTCAAAACTTCGAGCCAAGGATTCAGTCTCATGGTATTTTAGCTGATCAAAGGATTGAACAAGCATACGTAACTGAAAAATTTCAATCGGACATGCACTAATGCTTTCGTGATCTTTAGAAAAACTCATTAATTGATCGAGGAACATAATTTCGCCATTTTTATAAAGCTGAAATCGATTTCCTAAAACTGAAACACGCAAATCATTGCCAATGAAAACACCAACTTTTGAAGCACACTCCTGAAGCCTGGATAATAGATCGATATATTCTCTGAATATAAAACTAAATCTATCTGGGGATGGTCCGCTTTCATCACATACCACAGAAGGAAAAATCGTAAATGGACTCAGAGGTTTTTTATTCGAACCCCAATAAGTCTCACATCCAAAGTGCATTAATATTGAATATGCATTAAGAAGTTGAATCATGTCTAACTGATTTTCTACGGACCGCCTGGGATCTAACAAATAAAAAAAAGAATTATCCAGCAACCCATCAGAGATTTTTATTACACGAGCGTTTTTACACTTTTTAATCTCTTGACTCCACTGAGCACTAGGTGTTTGCTTCAAAAGCTGGTACATGAATGCAGTTAATTCTTTACTTCTTTGCTTCTCTTTATCGAATGCAATAAACAACGTAAGAACAGAAGAACATGTCATAGAGTATATCTCAGATAACACCCGGCCCTGCAAGTTATACCTAAGGTACTTATTGTCTGAGCTTATACCTGTGGTTGCACGTAGTATACCCATCAGTTTAGAGATTAATTGTATACGAGTAGCAGTATTATCTTCACTCAACCAATAACTATTTTCGTTTCTTTGTTTTTCCAGACTAACACGAGACTTCTGGATAGTCTTTAATCTGTCATACAGCTTTTTAGATTCTGCAGAGATATAGAGCTTTTCTCTATTTGACTTTGAATAACGTGGACGAACGTTATTTATAATGGGTTTATTTTTTTTCACAGGAAATGAGGAACGATAATCTTTTACAGGCTCAATCATGATAGGAAAAGAGCTTAATTTTGGCATCACAATCTTTTGAAATTGACTTTCCATGTGTTTAAGCAAATACATAATATCGGCTAAAGGTCGTTGCTTTTGCATATTATCTAAATGTGACTTTTTTGCACTCGCTTTATTGAATGTTTCAACGTCTGTTTGTGTTAAAGTGGCACGGCAGTTAAGTTGATCTAACTCGTTTTCAATCGCCGCAAGCAAGGCAATTGCGCAAGGGGTCATCACGTTGTTTTTATCAACCGTTCTTTGCGTATTTTTGTCAATAGCAGTTAGAAGTTTCTTGATTATGTTTTGAGACGAAGCTGCGTCTTTCTGCTGTGCGTTGCTCTTCTCAGCTAAGAATGTAGCAGGCTTTTGTATGGGCTTACCATTTGACTTGTAACCCGATTTTCGCAACACCTCATATAGATCATGATTATTCACTTGAGACCGATGTGCACTTTTTTTCATACCCCCTCCTTTTTTTCGCACAAATTCTATCATAATACGATCACTCATAGAACAATGAGCTTTTAAGACTGAAAAAAAAACATAAAAACAGGAATACAACACTCATTCCGCTAGATTTTTTAATCTTTACTTAATAATTAAGGCTTTTTTCTTTTAGAAAAGAATATGATGAAGAACTATTATTCGCAAAATCACGCTAAAAAAACACTCGTAACTCTATTGAAGCAGTGCAAACAAGTGAATCTGAGCGCTTCAGGGGCAATAAAATTGTCGCAAAATCTAGGCACATAATATAAACTACGGTGAACAATATAATAACATGGTGTAAGTAATGAGTAAAAATGACTCTGCAGATAAAACCACAAAATCCAGCACAACAAAAAAATTCAACTTTTATGAAGACAGTATACAGTACATCAAAATGAATTTTTATATCACCGCATGGTTTTATGGCGCACTTGCAATTTATTATATTTACGGAGCACTAAAGGCTGAGCCGCCTTTGTATGGGCTCCGACAAAGTGAACAGAACCCCAATGAGCTCGAAATCGAGATGGCGGATTGTGCTGTAAAATCATTTTTTTATGAACATAATACACTTCAACAATTTAATTACGACACACGCCCCATGCAAATACGCTTGGGTCATCCACGAGGCTACCCCCCACCTGAGTTTAAAAAGTATTACGCCAACTTAGCTCAAATCTATTACTTCATTTATCCAGGTAATTTAGACTCGAGAAAAATGCATGATCACTTTGAAACACTGCAAGTTACGACAGAAAGATCGCTTCATGAGCAGTCTGATTATAAAACTGTAGTATTACCCGAGTGGGACAATAGCAACAACTTATTGACACGCGTGATCGATAAAGTTAAATCTACCCATGTAAACAATTGCATTTTCAATGATAAAGTTGATTATGAACTCCTAAATAAACTAACCCAAATACACCTGTTCTTAACCTTAATTGGTATAGCCTACAACCTTTTAAAATTGGAAATTCATTTCTGTATAGACGTATCAATAGCAGCATTAAATGTATCAAAAAACTTATTCTCCAGGCTTGTAAATAACCATCAAGTCAATCAAAATAACAAATCAATTTCTGCTGAAGAAGAACTGAGGATTGGTTACCTTGATATGCAATGTTCTTATCAAGAACATGATTTGATATCCATGAAAAATATTCTTGGAATAAGTGATGACTATTTTAAAAACGCGAAAGATATAATGTTGAAATCCCTTGAAAAGACCAACATCTCTATTCTGTTTTTAGTAGATATAAAAAATAGACAATGGATGTTTTTATCACCAAACAGCCTAGATACAATAGCGTTACGTGAAATACACCCGACTCTCGATACAAGAAAAATATATCACCACCACAACATGACCTCACTTATTATCAGGAATAAAAAAAACACCACACCATTTGAAGAAATACTTCAGTCCATTTGTGAAGTTTATGCAAAACTAAGGATACTCTCGATCAAAGATAAATTTAACTTTTCTGCTCGGGATAATGATTATATATATGGTGCCAAAATGTTGGTTATACCAGAAACCAAATCCGCAGAAGAAATCAAGACACATATCGAAAATTTAAAGAAAAGATGTCAAGAAATTCAAAAGAAGAAACAGAAAAATGAAGATACTCAAAAAACAAAAGAAGAATTTCAGAATCTTCTCAATACCATGTTTGAGAGTGATAAATACAAGCCGTTCAAAAAAGACTTTCTAAAGCAACTTCATAGCATAAAAGGCTGCAATGATAAAGACACCATGAAAATGCGGATTAGTGAGATGCCACGCTTATTTAAACAACACAAAAATTCATATGACAAAAAACACCAAAAGAAACAAAATGTCAACCTGTGCCGATATCTTACTAACGAAATTATTGATTCCGTCATTAACAAAAAAATCATCGAACAAGAAGAAAAAAAAGACCGAATAGAAAAAAAACTATTAGATTTATTTAAATATATTCACCAGTATTTCCAAAACACATACGGACTTGATCTCCGAGATAAAGACGTGACAATAAATCTACGCGAGCCGCTCAACATGATGAATCAAGTTCTGGGTCCAATAAAAAAATCCTTAAAGAAGTTATCAGTAGATACATCAAAAGCTGACAATGAATTAGAGCAATGCACTATCAAGATAAATAAACGCATAATAAAAATACAAGAACTGCAAGCTCACATTCAAAGTCTAACAAATCAACTTTCTCAATCAGCGGAAAACTCTCACACTAGAATGACTTGTTGAAATTCAAAAATATGAGAATAAACCAACCTAATATCTTCTATATACCCATAAAAAAACGCCGGCACTGATTGCCGGCGGTTACAATAACATAGTCGATTATTTAACTAATCAACTCATCCTAATCTCACTGTCTTTTATAAATAAAAGTCAGCTGACATAGCCAAATCCCAAGCAGACGTATCAGAACCGACTGGTTTGTATGCATATCTTGACGATGCTTTATCAGTGCCACTAGCAAAATCTGCGAAGTAGCGTGTCTTTAGATTCAAATCCATGTGCCTAAAATGGTAGCCAACACCCACACCAGCAACGGCTGTAACTTGTGGCCCAGACGGATTTGTTGCTTGCTTAGCACCATTGTAATTTTCATCATAATGCATCTGATTAAACATAATTGCAGGACCAGCTTCTGCAAATACTTTCCAATGAGATGATGAAGGAAACGTGTATTTAGCACTCAAATCAACTGCTTTACTCTTGATGCTGTAGTTTTGCTTAAGATCCCCCGCATTCCAAAGCGGCTGGTTTTCCGGCCAGTTATAATGCGAGTTACCTTTTGATGTACCCAAATCAGTATAAGACAGTTCGGTAGACCACTTGGAATTAAATTGCCACCCCAAATGCATGCCGGCACTAACACCAGAATGCATATCTATTCCTGAATTTTCAAAAATAGCATCAAAAATGTTGCCAGCACCAATCACTGTATCATGCCCTGCTTTATATAACGAGTTAGAGCCCAAACTAGTAGCACCAACTGAACCACCTAGATACAAGCCGTTAGCAAGCACACTTCCAGACGCTAACAAAGCGAGTGAAGCGACAATCATAATTTTTTTTATTTTTTTCATTTAATAGCCCCCTTAGTTTTAGTTGATAATATAATACCCAATAATATGGTAAAAATAAACAAGATATAACAAAAACACTGTTCATTATAACAAACAATAAAGGTAAAAATATTTAAAATAAGCATATAAATCAGTAATATAAGAAAAATACTAATTGTTCGCAATTAAGTCAACAGATTAAATAAGAGATTAAAAAACAACGCAGACACCTGTTTTATTCTGAGGTTGTCCACATCATCCGGAAACGTTGAAAACGTGGTTGGCAAAGCCTGATTTACCCTCCTATGACAGATATTGCCAAATATCACTTGAGTAAAAGCACCCCGAATCACAATCAACAGAGCATGACGGGCTTTAGAGCAACACGATGAGATACAAGAATCTCATCGTGACTGAAATCATCAGTTTACTTTTAACAACTCAACTTCAAGTATCAACGTTGCATTCGCGGGAATGACATTTCCAGCGCCTCTTGAGCCATATCCCAGTTCTGGAGGAATTGTTAACTTTCTTTTTCCACCAACCTTCATGCCTGCGACACCTTCGTCCCAACCTTTTATCACTCGTCCAGCCCCTAAGAGAAAGCTAAAGGGAGCTCTACCGATACTCGTATCAAATTGAGTTTCGTCTTCCAGAGTCCCAGTGTAATTTACAGTAACTGTTTTCCCAGCAGTAGCTTCATTTCCTTCCCCATTTACGATATCTTCAATGATTAGACCGCTTTCTGTGGTCCTATTATTACTATCCTGGGAAAGTTTCTTTCGTACTATAGAAATAAGAAAAAAAAAGCTATTGCTCAAGTCAAGCACGGCACAATGTGTAACTTGGAGAAAAAAACGGCATCATTTTTACACCCGCAATCTGTAGTCAAAAAATGTGTTGAAGAAATTGTCGATCAATCTGTTGTCCAATCCGAGGTGAACGACTGTCTGCGAGAAAAAGAATGTGTAGAAGACAAATTGATAAGCTCATGCAACAGTACTCTACATTTTTTTCACGCAAACTATGCAATGAACCTAGCTGGAAAAGCAATCGTGCATAACAGAAATAAAAGCCCTAACACAGTAATTAATCAATTACACAGCGTCATCAAAAAGCTACCTGTAAATAAACAAGGGGAAGCATCAGATAAATTCAAAAAACAGGCTGAACAACTCACGGCATACAACGATAAAATATTTAAAGTGGATCGAAAGATTAGTCAATTAAAATGAGTATGATATCGATTTAACCTCTCAACCTAGAGCAGCACAAAAGTAAAGCAATAGAAGCTGAATATACTCAATAATTAAGAAAAAATGCACTTAAAATCCAAGAATGATACACACTTGCTTCGCCAGATTCGACAAAATGTTGTATACTAACTCATGAAATCGAGTTAGCATAAATATCCCAGAGGCACCATGGCACTTTTCAGTACTGATGAAAAAACAGAATTAAAAAAATTATACACAAATGCGCGAAGAAAAATTAAAAATAAGTATGGTTTTTCCGTTCATATACACGCTCACACTTTGTATCCGGACTTTTTCAATATTCGAATCCACAAGTCACACAATATCGATGTTGAAGCAAAGCCACCGTTACCTAAAATGAATAAAAAGCAGTGCGTCAAGATGGTAATCAAAATGTGTGATAAGCTGGAAAAAAGTAAAGCAGATCAACATGACAAACTCATATGCGACCTTATTGAAAAGGAAAGAAATATTCATATTAAGGCCAAAAACACACAACAGGATAACCCTAACAGACAATCACAGCCTGTTCGTTTTTTTAAAAGAATTACAAAGAAAAAAAAAGCAACAACCAGATTGAAGATAAACACATCCACAAAGAAAAGAAGGAACCTGAAAAATAAGCAAGGGATATACCAGTGTCAACTCTGCCCCAATGCCCCACCTTACAGTGGCCCCTCCGGCTTATTTTATCACATGAAAAATTTTCATAAAAAACCAACTAGGTACTATAGCAGTAAAAAAAGACGTCTCGCTCAAGAAAAACAGCGTTTATTAGAAACTCATGCTGGATACAATTCACCATCAACCGCCACGTCATCACAAAAGAGAGTAAAGGTGACGCATTCATACAATTTAAACCAACATGAAATCACAGAAGATCAAGTAACAAAAAATACAGCCCCCACAACCAACGTGAGCAAACAAACACAAGTCACGAATCCAAGCGAAACTATAAGTAAACCATTATCGGATTCGTCAACAAGCAGGTCAGCATGGGAGGTTAGTCTCAAACTTCTACACTGGAGAAACACGATCAAGAATAATCCTGCAACCGTTAAATCACACACACAGCAACGAAGGTCCTACTAACCACTAGTCGACAGTAGCACACCCAACCAAAGGCAACATAAAATGATATTACAAATTGATTTATAGTCACACAAAGCTGTGTATATGCTACTAAATTAAAAGCTATTAAGTCAGAGTACCCACATGCACTGCGAAGTCGATTTAAGATCAACCTGCAGTCACATCAATATAAACACTCTTAATCAACAAGATGGCACATTGACAGCCAGCCCTCCCAGCGAGGTTTCCTTGTATATTGTTTTCATGTCTTGTCCAATTTGCCTCATGGTGTCTATGGCCATATCTAATGTGACTTTACCACGACAATTTGAAACTAACGCTAGTGAACAGGCATTAACCGCTTTAACAGCACCCATGGCATTACGTTCAATACACGGAATTTGCACTAGACCACCAACAGGATCACAGGTAAGCCCTAAATTATGCTCGATCCCTATCTCTGCAGCATTTTCAATTTGAAAGAGGCTAGCATTACGTGCAGCTGCCAATCCAGCAGCTGCGATTGAGCAAGCCACTCCCACCTCACCTTGACAACCCATTTCTGCGCCTGAAATTGACGCATTTAGTTTGTAAAGCGTGCAGATCGCTGCTGCTGTCAGTAAAAATTGATGCACGGATTTTGTATTACTATTCTGGTCAAAGCAAAGGTGGTATTTTATCACTGCAGGAATAATTCCAGCAGCCCCATTTGTCGGGGCGGTGACAATGCGTCCACCACTGGCATTTTGTTCACTCGCAGCCATAGCAAAACAATTCAGACAATTCATCGGATGTGGATGACCTTTTTTAGGCTCACCAGAACTCAAAATAGACTGATATAAATTAGGGGCACGTCGATTCAATTTTAACGATCCGGGGATCATAGCAGTCGCTTGGCAACCTTCATCAATACTCTCGAGCATAACGCTGAGTATCTCATTCAAATTATTCTCTATTTCACCAAGAGTGCTAAAGCATTTCTCATTCTCCAGCATAAGTTCGGCAATAGTTAGTTTATGTCGCTCACAAAGGGAGAGTAACTCGTCTGCCGTTTTAAATGGATAAGGTATGCTTTCTTCATAATACGCGTGATGATTACTGGAGCCAACACCCTCTTCCTCAATAAAACCGCCACCGACAGAATAATACACTTTATGACAAACACTGTTACCATTCTTGTCGAAAGCGAAGAATTGCATAGCATTACTGTGATAAGAAAATTTCTTTTCCTTATCAAAAACCAGATCCTCATTGAAATTGAACGCGATCTGTCGCCCGCTTGGCATGCTGATTTTATTATTCTGCAATATAGTAAGTGTTCGATCGTGAATGGTGTTGGGGTCAATTAAGTGAGGCTGATGCCCTTCCAACCCCATCAAAATCGCTTGATGGGTTAAATGCCCTAAGCCGGTGTGAGCCAGTGAGCCATGAAGCGTCACTTGTAAGCGAGAAATTCCTGTGCCATTGCCAAGACTCAACACAAACTGATAAGCCGCTTTCATTGGGCCCACTGTATGTGAACTTGATGGACCAACCCCAATTGAAAAGAAATCAAACACACTGGCATTTTGCCTTAGACTGTCACTCATCGTTTCGCGCTCCACCACTTGATAGTTAAATTATTGTTTTTTTTTGTTATTTTGTCACGTTTTTTTTATACTCAATTTCTTTTGCAGACAGAGAACACGAACCCAGGAATGTCTCACCCACACTATTAGCAACCGGTTGATATTCGAGCGATTGTGTTTGTCCACTGAAAAAAAACCAGCTCGAGCGTCAATACACCCGAGCCAGTTCAAACAACACTACACGTACTGAAGTGATGAACCACCTTCAGCCAACGGTGTTTTTTCATCAGCATCAGGGCCAATAACATCCGCTTCAATAGCTGAGCTTTGCGTGGATATGGCCTTTCCCAATTTAACAAGGGCGTACGCAGCTAAGCTTCCAAGCACAAGCATCATGCACGATAAAACCAAGGCTTTATCATTCAATAAATCGGTGCAACTATCAGCACAGGGTCCGGTACAGACTGGTGTCTGATTCCCTTGAGGCAGCATTGAGGGAGCCCAAAGTAATCGACCGCTGTGACTGTGATTCACCAGACTCTCTGCATGATCACTTAAACAATCGTCATGTTTCTTTTGATCAGCCAAAGTGGTATTTGATATCACCATTCCTGTGCCTTGCGATATGGCCAGCATCAAAGCACATCCAGCTAATTTAAGATCAGACTGTTTACTGCCTGTTTGGGTTTCGTCTTTTTTTATCTTGGTTTGTTTGTTTTGACTTATACAAGATTTCATTTTTTTCTCCTATTAATTAATTTGAATTCGATTTTATAGGTTTAGAGAGCCTGCCCTAACCCTATAAAATCAAAAAACAAGTTAAGACAGGCATATCGAGTGAACCCAAAAATAATGATAGAAATAACACGTTATATTCATAACGTGTGGTGGTATTCTTAATGTTATATGGTTTGATTTCATGTTTTTTCTTAGTCTTATTTGAAGTGTGTTTTAAGGGTTCACTCCCTTAATTTCACACTTTAAAAAACTAAGATAGCGATAGAAAATATGCGAATCGATAGCTCGCAAAAAATAAAAATCGCCAAAAAGTGCAGGTCGATCGGCCCGCTGACTGATATGGTGGTATGAGTTTTTTAACTGTATTCATAAAAAATCTCCGCTTACTTTCAAAGCTATTCTGTTATCGGATTCATGTCAACTCTTTTTTTAAAAAGAAATCTTAATTTAATATTATGCAGTGATAACTCTTTGAACTACAATTTAAAATGCATATTTAGAATCACTCCTTCTCTCATTGCAAGAGTGGATAGATACCATTGACTTTATGAATAGTGGTTTGTAAAGCGATATGAGAAAGACTGCATCAAGCAGCTGAGACCACTGGAATAGATTGAGAATGTATCGATCTATCAAACACTCCAAGACTCTTCGCAAAAAAATCATAACGATAATTGTCTTGGATTAAATCCCCCTTACTATGATGCTTATATGAATTCAACAAACAAGCTTTTGCTTCCTGCTCACAACTCAACACTTGCGCTGTTTTAGCCAGCAAGCACTCGGCACTTTGGTAAGTTCTAGGTGTAAAATTAAACTTATTCATCCATCGACCAGCAAAGATGGAGGTGTGATGTGAAAACACGCGGATCGCTGTCAGCAACTGTTGTTTTATGTCATTTTCAGATAAATTCGAATTTGAATTTAGCGTATCAATTATGTTCTGAGCGACTAAAGTTTTAACTTTATCGCTTGAAGACAATGATTTTTGACACGCTTTTCTGAGCAATTGTCGAGCCACCTCTTGTTTATTTTGATTAAACCGTTTTAAGTTCTGACTCTGCGGCTTACTCAATGATGATTGAAATGCACGTTCATACACACTGGTTAGCGTTGCAGCGACATCCAGCGCCGTCGTATATTGCGACGGTGACAAACATCCAGATGCTGTATTCAATAGTGTAACACAATCCACTTCATTATTTGTTAGCAGATTGATGTTCTGCAGATCGATTTGTGAAAATAAGCTGAACTTATTTAAACCCTTAGTATCACCTTGTTCACCCCTAATTGTTTGGTAACGATGATCCCCTGTGATATAAAGTGTTCTAAACAACGCAAACAAATCACGTCGAACAGGGTGAGACCTATCGTATCTCTCCATTGACTCATAAGGCTCTGTACAACATATGTAATTCCATTGTTGACTATCAATGTGATTGGGTTTGAAGGATCTTGATTTCTCAAAGTCGATTAAGTGCAGCCTGTCATCACTATCAAACATGACATTGTTTGGTTTCAAATCAGCATGCCCGTAACATTGTTGCTTTTTGGAGAGCTGACCTGTGTGCAACTTATGCAACTCTATAGCCAACTCTATCGCATATAGCATTTTTTTTTGTAAAACGCCTAAGTAGAGGTTCTTCCACTCTGACTCACTCGAACTACCCTCATTAATTCTGTTTTCTACCTGGTATTTTCTATCTAACAAAGTTTGTGTTAGTTTTTTTTGTCGCATGTAAGACTTCAAGTACCGATGCTTTTTCTTTGTAGGACTTGAAAAAGTTCCATGCAAATCATCACTACTTTCAGCTCCGCCCCCCTCTACCAAACGACTACTGGCCGACTCGCAGACAGACAGATCATAGGTATTCTCATTCTCTTGTCTAACTAAATTCATCCAATACCCTAAATTTTTACGGTTTTCAGCATCCTCTAGATCAGTATACTGTATTTTAACGACGTATTGATTTCCTTCTCGATCCAGTGCAGACTTGATTCTAACGTGATAAGGTGGTTTTCTTGGCTTGCTATAAAATACGGAGTTTGATAGTTGCACGATTTTTCCTCCCATTTTCAAGAAAGAATAATGACTGAGAAGATGCCCTTCTCTCTTGCGTGAGAATTTAACTCGTGTCGGGTTCTCTTCAAAGAATTTCTCCACTTCATGCCACGTGCTGTTCTGTGCTAATTTCATTGCTGTCATCTTTTTCCCCAATGAGTATTTTATACTGACATTATATTCTCCGCAGGTTGCAGAACAACGACCACTGTCTTAATTAATTGTTACAGCACTGAAAAATACGTGTATTTATTTTTTAAAATCAGGAGAATGCATCAACTTGGATAAAGTCTAAAATAATGACATTATGCAATATTGATTTGACGCAATATTGACATAAGGCATTGATCGAATTGCCATTTATCAATTAACACCAAATCATTCAAGGACAATATGCCGCAACCAATAACTTGTCATAAACACCATCAACACAAAGATCAAGAATGAAGTACAAAGTCACTTGATGGGTGAGGCACAGATAGAAAATGAGGTTGAGCTGTGCTGTCGTAAAAAGACAGCATCGGGCAATCGCGTTAAGCCGCCAAATTGGCGTCAGACGATAAATCAGGGCGTTCGTCATCTGGCTGTTTAGAAGTATGAGCTTGTTTAAAAAACCCGAAGTCGTTTATAGCCTCTGATTGATCGCCATTGAGTGGCCCTTGAGGTTGCCTGTTACCAAGTATGATCTCGGCTTTTTCACGACACCCCAAAAGTGCAGCCGCATTCATTAAGTAAAGCTGACTGGCTTTATAACTTTTAGTAGACCAACCAAACAACCACCAGGTCAATTTTGAGGGTGGCCAGGTATGATGTTTAAATATTTTTAATGCCGACAACACCACATTTTGCTTTTGTTGCTTGATACGTCTTTTAGTCGCAGCGACCACATACTGGGTTACCTCTTGTAATGAGCGAACATCTTGCAAGCTACTCGAATCAGCCTCAATTTGAAATTCTTTTTTTAGACAGTCTGCGAGTGTTTGCTTCTCAAGCTCAGAAACGAACTGGTCCAAATTTTGATTTTGTTTATCGAAATCAATTTGACCACCAAAGAACAAGCTGAGTTTTAGGTCATTCAGTTTTTTCGCTATGTCTGTGGACGTGATAAGTGACATCCTGTCACAATCATTCAGTTGATCCCGCATTCGCTGAATAGCATACTGTTTAACCTCATTCCCCGTCGCTTTTTCTGCACACTCTAGTCCTTTTAAAATCAACTCGTGTGTGATCGTGCGCTTCATCTTCGATATTTTTTTAGAAGACTGAGCACATCGATTAAGGCTGGATTCAACATCGTTATTATTTTCAACAGAGGGAAGCCAGTGATGAGCGAGTAATAGTTTTGACGCAAGCAAGATGGGCGTTTCCCGACGCTGTCTTGATTTCAATGCGCCTAGACTGGTATCAAAGGTGGCTTGCATGAAACCTTCATTAGGCACTCTTATACCTTGTGGGACCTGAAGTTCGCGATCTATGGCATTGATATCAGCCTGTTTAAAAATTCCTCTTGAAAATCGATTATCATTACCTGGGACTTGTAAGCAAGTCCGCAGCAACGCAAACATATCACGACTCAACGGATTGTCTCTTTTCAAAGAGGGCATATAGTACTCAGTTCCTAGAGGTAACGAGCCGCTGTGTGAAAAAGGAGTCGCATTTTCATAATCAATCAAACACAGCTTCTGCTCATTATCTAACATCAAATTGCTAGGCTTGATATCAAGATGCGCATATGCAGTCTGAGTACGCGATTGCGTACCGCGGTGCAACCAATGAACAGTGAGACAAGCCTGCAAGGCAAGATATATTTGTTCGTCAACTGAAACATGCGCGTATTGATTTTCCTGCATTAAGTCAAACAAGGTTTTTTTGTGCTTATCCAGCAACATGTACGCTTTTAACGGGAATTCATGACCTTCGACATTGTTCTCATTTTGTTTAACACGCACCACCCAATTTTCCTGCTCTGATCTTTGTAAATCGTGATTCACCTGACACTCGGATTGGATCTGTTCCATAAAGTACCTAAAGATGGACTCATCGGAGTTAAGTACCTCCCGTTGAGCGAGATTGCGAAAACCGTCCGACTTAAGAGCACGTATTTTCATCACGTAGGACTGTCCTTGCTGATCAGTGACTTCTTTTAACTTAACGGCACAATATTTTTCATTCCTATGATAGATTTTCTGTGACCCTTTGATCGGAAACTGATAAAGCTGGTTATTCAGATTGACATAAGAGTGATTGAGTCTGGAAACGCCACGGCTGTATTTGAACTCATTTGGATGATACGCAAACCATGCCCTTGCAGTGTCCCACTCATCGAGCTCTCGCTCACTCGTATCCGATGTTGATGCCGTCAAATCACCGGTATCAGCGCTAGTGGAATGTGACAAATGAAGTGCTTCAGAGACATAAGACAAAGCATCTCTCACGCTGTTATATAACCATTCCACAACACACCCCCATTTTTGAGCTAATACTTAGCACATTATAGCGACTTAACCAGTCAGAACAAGGCTCTAAGAATTAAATAAATATTAAATTTAGTATTTTTTATCCACAAATATGAGAAGATATTATTTACCTCCATTTTAAGCGGCTCTCTCTGGCTTTTTTTGTGATACAATCCCAGCCTTCAGACACTAAAACAAAATGAAAATATGCGAGGATCACATGACAGCTCAACTGATTGACGGAAAAAAAATTGCCGCTGGCATTAAACGAGAGGTCAAAAATAAAATTGAGCGACGAAAACAACAAGGTCTCACCATTCCCGAACTAGACGTTATTCTAGTCGGTCAAAATCCAGCATCGCAGGTGTACGTCAAGCTTAAACAAGCGGCTTGTGAAGCTGTCGGCATCCCGTCTAACTGCCACCATCTCGCAGAAAACACAACAAAAAATCAACTAATCAGCACCATACACAAGCTAAATCAGCGCCAGCAAACGGCTGGTATTTTGTTACAGCTGCCATTACCAAGCCATTTAGATCCAGATGATTTTCTAGAAGAAATCTCTCCAGACAAAGACGTGGATGGATTTCACCCCTACAATTTTGGTCGCTTAGCACTGCGTCAACCGCGCTTGAGGCCTTGCACACCCTTTGGAGTCATGACGCTGCTTAAGAGTACTGGCATGGATTTAGTGGGCAAACACGCCGTGATGGTGGGCAGTTCCAACATCGTGGGGCGTCCCATGACATTAGAGCTACTCTTAGCCAAATGCACGGTTACCACCTGTCATCGCTTTACCGCCGATTTAGCCAAGCAAGTTCAAGCGGCAGACATTCTTATTTCAGCAACCGGAAAGCCAGGTATTATTCAAAGCGAATGGATCAAACCTGGTGCCGTCGTCATTGATGTTGGTTTCAGTCGTCTAACAAATGGCGATATCAGTGGTGATATTGAATTTAAAACGGCGCGCGAGAAAGCCAGTTGGATCACGCCGGTCCCTGGTGGTGTTGGCCCGATGACCGTGGCTACCTTGCTACAAAATACACTGCTAGCTGCAGAACTCAAAGATCAAGCCAAACAATAACGCTTTTTTACACCGATCACCACACACCAGCCACTGTATGGGCTGTTATTTTAACACATGAGTTCACAACCATACCCATTAGTAGTCCATACCGGTACAAACCTTGCGTTATAACCAAATATCTTTACCATTAGAAGAGTGATCAATACAAAAATCACATTACAAGGAGGTTTGCGTGTTAAACTTTGTAACACTTGCTGTTGGCGCTTGTCTATGCACTATTACTTTAGTTTCTACCTATCGAAAACTAAAAGTCATTTCGAGGAATAAGGAAAATCGTGGCAGGATCCTGGATGGAAAAAAGACGTCTAGCGCAATTAGAGAAGGGCTTAAACAGAATATACAATTGAGAAAAAAACAAGAATTGACCATACCACAGCTAGACGTCATTCTTGTCGGCGATGATCCAGCGTCAAAAATTTACGTTAAAATAAAACAAAAAGCTTGCGAATCAGTTGGCAT